>NZ_QWGO01000015.1:0-87521 GCF_003435535.1 Desulfotomaculum sp. OF05-3
TTAAACGTTTTATTTGAAATAGCACAATAGGTTAACTTATTTTTCCACCAGACATATTTATTTTTGTTTTTCTATCTACACTGACTTCCATCGCGTCTACCGTCAACCATTTTCATAGAGCCGCAAAAAACAGGACAGCCCCCCGCATCCACGCAGATGATCTGTCCTGTTTCGATTGATGCCTTAATATGATTTTTCGTACTAATACCTTAACTTGATCCTAGAAAGCTCCACATCCACCTCATATCCATGGCTGTGAAGATACTCCTTCATGCCCTCCCGCGCGAAGTCGATATGATTCTTCGGGACAACGGTAATGCTGCGGATCGGAAGCTTTTTCTTCCCGCCGCTTAAGTCGATCGCGATATATCTTATTGTAAAAAAGGAGATGAACCTGAGGAAATCACGCAAAGTTCCGGTATGTCCGGACTGCCTCCTCCTCTGCCGCCTTCATGATCTCTTCCACGGAATTGCCCTCGATGTCAAGCCCCTCTGCGATATAGCACACAGTCTTATTGATTCCGTAATATACCTTGCAGAGTTTCTCGACATACTCATATCCGAGATTCAGAGCCCCGATGGATCCACCGCTGGTGGTCACATAATGGAGACTGTCGGCATGGCACAGCCCACCCGGGATTCCCTTGGAAGAAAAGGTAAAGGTCAGCCCTGTCACACAGATCTGCTCCAGATAACATTTCATTCTCGCCGGGAAAGTAAAATCCCAGTACGGGGCCGCCACAAGGATCCGGTCTGCGGACGCAAACTGCTTTGCATAGTCAAACAGCGGTCCCTCATAAATTCCGGCCCTCGTGAGCTGTTCCCGTCCTGCACTCTCTTTTCCGGTAAAAAGCTTCAGATCTTCATCCTCCAGGCACAGGGTCTCGACCTCATATTCCCCGTTCTTGTTCATTTCCTTTAATAAAGCCTGCGCAAGTCTCTCCGTTCTTGAAATATCGCGGTTCACGCAGGCGTCAATGTACAATAATTTTTTCATACCTTTCTCTCCAGATATTTTTGATATTACATGTATCTATAAATTCAACAGTCTTCTCGAAAGCTCCAGAACATCCTCCGTATTCTTGCTGTTAAAGATCTTCACCTCACCTCCGGACTCTTTCCCTGATAACAGTCCACACTCAGTCAGGCGCTTTCTCGTCTGCTTCGCGGTTCCGAATCCACCGTCATAGATTGCCACGCCGGGCAGATGTTTCTGGATCTCATCTTTTACTAACGGGTAATGTGTGCAACCGAGTACCACCGCGTCGATCTCTGATTTCTCGTAAGGCTCGAACTGTTTTTCCAGATACTCGTCCAGAACAGGTCCCTCTAACATTCCGCCCTCGATATACTCCACAAGTCCCGGGCACGGCATCTTGATGATATTCGCCTCATCCTCGTAGACATGCAGCATGGAATTAAATTTTGTCTGGGAGAGAGTCATCGGAGTCGCCATAACGACAACCTTTGAGTGCTCTTTCGCAAGCACCGCCGGCTTCAGCGCCGGTTCGATTCCAATCACCGGAATATCCTTCTTCTCATACTCCTCTCTCAATTCCCGGATCGCCACACTGGTTGCCGTGTTGCAGGCCACAACTATGGCTTTCGCCCCGCGTTCCAGTAAAAAATCCACATCCTTTTTTGTGAGGTCAATGACCTCCTCCGGGGTACGTGTGCCATAAGGGGCATTCGCGGAATCCCCGTAATATAAGAAAGCCTCCCCCGGCATCAGTTTCACTAATTCTCTCAAAACACTGATCCCGCCGAGTCCGGAATCCAAAACACCGATCGGTCGATTGTCTGTATTCATAATGTACACCTCATTGACTGCCGCAGAGATCCGCCGGATCTCATGCAGCATATTATATGAATCCTCGTGTTCTCAGGCTGTCATGTTTCATTTCCATGACCGCACATCTCTTTCCTGCACAACACCAGTTATTTCATCGAATTATTCTTTGTGATGATCTCTTATATCTTATCACACTTTCCCCGTTTTGAACATCCACAGACTTTCTCCGCTCTGTTTTTGTGCACTTTTTAAAATTTAGGCCTTGATTTTTTTCATTTTTGGTTAATCTGTTTTTCAAAACACTGCTATACTTACGCTGTAACAAGAAAGAAGCGGTAACTGTTCAGTACCTTCACAGTTACGCAAAAATCCATTCCGAATTGCCTGCGGCAATGGGATTTTTGCCTGCTGGCCAAAATTATGTTACGGTCAGCGCAGTAAATGCGCAGACCTATTGAACAGTTATTAGTCACAAACTTAACAAAACCCCTTTATACACTAAAGCTGAGGGCTGCTAAGCGAATCCGGCAGAACGAATACTGGTTCGTTTGCCGGGAATCAGATTTTTGGAGGAAAAGATAAATGACTACTTTAAAAGCTGAAAAAAGAAGCATGGATGTAAAGGCAAAGAGATTAAGACGTGAAGGATTTGTTACAGGTAATGTTTTCGGACATGCCATCGAAGGCTCCATTCCGGTAAAGATGAACTCTGTAGACGCAGAACGTCTTTTAAAGATCGAACATAAAGGCGGTCAGATCAACCTCGACATCGAGGGTCAGGTATATGATGTCCTGATCAAGGAAGTTGACTACAATGCAATGACACGAAAGATTGATGAGATTGATTTTCAGGCACTTGTAAGCACTGAGAAGGTTACTTCCACGGCCGAGATCGTTATCCTGAACCGTGAAGCTGTTATCGGCGGCGTTCTTCAGGAAGACTTAAGCGAAGTTGCTTACAGAGCATTCCCGTCCGCACTTGTCGAGAAGACAACACTGGATGCTGCAGGCCTCAAGGTTGGTGACATCGTACATGTCAAGGATCTTGACATCGCAAAGAACAAAGACATCGACTTAAAGACTGATCCGGAGGCTGTTGTGCTCTCCGTCATCCCGGTTCACAACGTTGTTCCGGAAACTGAAGTGACAACTGCACCTGTTGCAGCTGCTGCTGAGGAAAAAGAGACCAAATAATCTCCGCGTCCATATATAGAAATGGATATAAAAATGGCGGTATCGCTTCAATGGTGAGCGATGCCGCCATTTTTACATCCGTAGGAAATGAACACTCCTTGTACTTCCCGCTGAAATCAAGTATAATAAAAACAATCAAAGACGCTTTTTCTGATGGGAGGAATTTGCATGGGAAGTTATCTGAATCCGGGGAATCTTTCATTCCGCGGTAGTCTCCGCTCTAAAATTTATGTCGACAAAAGCGAACTGATCGCCAGAACCAATGAAGCGCTTTGTACCGAGCAGAAATATATCTGTGTAAGCCGTCCAAGAAGATTCGGAAAATCAATGGCCGCTAATATGCTCGCCGCATATTATGACCGGAGCGAGGATACAACGGAATTATTTCAAAATCTTGCTATCAGTAAAGACAGATCGTATAGGGAAAATCTGAACCAATATGATGTGATCAAAATCAATATGCAGGAATTTTTAAGTATGTCTGAAACAATGGAAGAAATGCTGGAGATGCTTAAAAATTATCTGATTTTGGATTTTAAGGAGACATTTCACGAAATACAGTTTCGTGATGAAAAGAATCTGATTCAGGTCATGAAAGACGTATTCCGTTATACCAAATGTCCTTTTGTGATCCTGATCGACGAGTGGGACTGCCTGTTCCGGGAGTACAAGCAGAATAAAGAGGCTCAGAAAAAATATTTAGATTTTTTGCGCGCATGGCTGAAGGATAAGGATTATGTGGCATTGGCCTACATGACCGGCATATTACCCATTAAAAAATATGGCTCCCATTCCGCATTAAATATGTTTACAGAATATTCCATGACCGATCCAGGCGATCTGGCCGGGTATTTCGGCTTCACTGAACAAGAAGTATCCAGACTCTGCGATACATACGATATGAATTTCGAGGAAGCGAAAACATGGTATGATGGATATCATCTGATCGCACATCGCCAGAATGGTGATGAACATTACTCTATTTACAGTCCTAAATCGGTTGTGGAAGCCATGCTGCGACACAAGTTGGGAACTTATTGGAATCAGACGGAAACATATGAAGCCTTAAAAATTTACATTCAGATGGATATGGACGGACTGCAGGACTCTGTGGTCAGAATGCTTGCAGGTGAAGCAGTACAAATCAATATAGGAACTTTCAGCAATGATATGACCACATTTGCCACTAAAGATGATGTCTTGACATTACTGATCCATCTCGGCTACCTGACATACAACAGCGTAGATGGTACCGTTGCCATTCCTAATAAAGAAGTCTCACAGGAATATGTGAATGCAATCAGCACCATGAACTGGCATGGCGTGATCGACTCCGTAGAATCATCCCGTAAACTTTTAGAATCATTGTGGGCCATGGACGCCGACGCAGTTGCGGCAGGAGTTGACAAGGCTCACGATGAAATTTCGATTCTTCAGTACAACGATGAAAATTCTCTGAGCTGTACCATAAATCTTGCATTTTACTTTGCACGTGAATATTATACGATAATCCGTGAACTGCCTACAGGTAAGGGTTTTGCTGATATATGTCTGATTCCGAGAAAACTGCATTTAGATAAGCCTGCGGTAGTGATCGAACTTAAATGGGATAAAAGCGCATCTGGAGCTTTAGACCAGATCAGAGAAAAACAGTATGGAAATGCATTGAAAGATTATCATGGTAGTATATTACTTGTTGGAATTAATTATAACAAAACAACGAAGAAACACGAATGCATGATCGAGACTATGCAGAAATAAATATAGTATCACGTGAACATCAGCAATATCTTTCAGCTTAAAAAATCAGAAAAGTCGCTGAGTTGACAATTCTGTATTTCCCTGCTATACTGTCTTACAGCTCATCGGAGGGCTTGTAAACGCATTTACAAAGCTGGATAAGATGCCGAAGGATCGTTCGGTATTTTATCCGGCTTTTTTATATAACTGGAAATTTCAGGTGGAAAATACTATGAAAAAGACAAATGATTTCACGGAAGGCAGCCAGATCATTCAGAGCGTCATGACGGTGATCACGAAAATCGCCATGGGCATCACGGTCCTTGTGGGGCAGAAAATCGGTGAAAAGCGTCCCCATGAGGCGGGCATCATTGGCAGCGGCATCGCAACCTCCGTGCTGGCGGGACTCTGCCTCAGCTATTTATTCTACACATACGTTCTGTACTTTGACGCACAAAATCACATCGGCGTCCCAACTTCGATCAAATTGCCATCCAAATCATAAAACCGGACCACCTTCTGTCCCCAACTATGTGTCATAAGGCGGTTCACATACTGGATATTGGGATATAACCGCTCCAATTTTTCAACAAATCTCTCTATGTTCTGTTCCTCAAAATAAAGCTCACACGAATTGCTTTCCGGAATAATAGTTTTCCCTAAAAAATCCTTCCATATCTTCTCCTCCTGCAGCACAAGCCCTTCCGTCAGGATTATATTTCCGTCATTATCAAGTACTATATCAAGTCCAAACAGATCATGATAAAACTTTTTCGATCTCTCAATATCCTTGACAACGATCAAAATATTCCTCAATCTCATTCTACTTCTCCTGCACCTCCTTGCCGCTCAAATGCTCGATCTCGATTTCAAACATCTGCACAGCCCTTCCCGCCTGCGCGATCTCCTCATCAGCCAGCTGTTCATTTGGATAATATTTCATCGCAAACCGTTTTAACATTTCCATTGCTTTCTCACTGCCATTTTCCATCAAATGACATCTCCCGAACACAACCGTACTCTGCATAAACGGTGCCCAGGCTTCCTCCCTGATCGTCTCATTTCCATAAACCGTAAAACATACCTTATCACATACCCGCAGAGCATCGACCTTATGCCCCGCGCGCGCGCCATGAAAATAGATTTTCCGTTTCTCCCTGTCATAAAAATAATTGAGCGGGATCGCATACGGATACCCATCATCCCCATTCACCGCAAGAACACCTCTCCTGCTATTTTGCAGAAGTTCCTCCGCCGCGCTATCCTCGATCTTATTTCTCTTTTTTCGAATCTCTCTAAACATAATTCTACACTCCTAATTCATAATATTACCAACCTCATCTTTTCCTGCTCCAAACACCGGCAAATTCTTCCAGATCCATTATATCTCACACGATTGGATTCGTCATCCTCTCCCTTCTCCAATGCGTTTTCCAGCCCCGGTTATACTCCATATTTTATCAAACTCTGTTTTTCACTTTGCCGCATACAAGCGCTCACACTGTAACGCGCACGTTTGACAACCACTCATTTTTCACATATGATTGACACGCAAATACTAATACGAAAAAAGGGAATCTCACCATGTTTGAAAAACTAAAATATTTCTCCACGATCTTCTTCGGCACCTTCATCATCGCCGTGGGAGTTTATTTCTTCATGAACCCGAACCACATCGTCAGCGGAAGTATCTCCGGGCTCGCCGTGGTTCTTGTAAACTTTGTCCCACTGTCCCTCTCCGTGATGACACTGTTCTTAAACATCATCTGCATCATTTTAGCGTTCCTCTTTGTGGATAAGGCCTTCGGGACAAAGATCATCTTTATCTCCATCCTGCTGCCGGCGCTTCTCTTCGTGTTCGAGCTTCTGTTCCCGGGTCCGGTATCCCCGACGGGAAATATCGCTCTGGACGTGGTCGCTATGATCATCGTGATCTGCTACGGACAGGCTGTCCTCTTTAACGCGAACGCTGCGTCCGGCGGTCTCGACATTATCGCGAAGATCATGAACAAATATCTCCATATGGACCTCGGAAAATCCATCATCATCGCTGGTCTTGTGACCGTCGCAAGCTCCTACTTTGCCTACGATCTCCAGACCGTGATTATCGGCGCCCTGTCCACTTACCTCAGCGGTCTCGTTCTGGACTACTTCATTGACGAGTTCACCGGAAAGATCCGCGTCTGCGTCATCTCCGAGCACAATGATGATTTTAAACGTTACGTCATCGAGACGCTCCAGCGAGGTATCACCGTCTACACCGCCACCGGCGGCTACAGTGATGCGCAGAAGGAGGAGATTCTGGCTATTCTCACCAAAAAGGAATATGGTCAGTTTATGGACTATGTCCAAACAAAAGATCCCAACGCTTTTGTCACGATCTCTAACGTGAAACGCGTGGTGGGAAGCTGGAATACGCCGAAGAGACGGACGTACTTCTAACACTTGAAAAAGCAGTCAGGCAGCGGCAGCTTTTTCAAGTGTATGACATCAAAAAAGCAGATCTGCAGCGGCAACATGTCATGTTACCTGCAGACCTGCTTTTCTTAATATTATACAAAATTCTGATTTTAATTAAGGAAATTCTCGATAATGACGTTCTCCGCCTCTTCCTCGGTAAGTCCCAGCGTCCGAAGCTTTAAGAGCTGCTCATCGTTGATCCTTCCGATCGCCGCCTCGTGGATGATCGCCGCATTTAAGTCGCGCGCACGGATCTCCGGAATGGAGCCGATCTCGGCGTGGTCCATGATGATGGAGTCACACTGGATATGGGCCTGGCATTTGTTGTTTCCGACCGCCTTCGGGTGGAAGGTCTGGACGGAATTGCCTTTTTCGACAGACCTTGAGATGATCTGGGCTGAGCTGTCCTCACCGTTTAAACGTACCTCGATGTTGGACTCCGCCGTCTGGTCTCCCTCGGTCATGAGGCGCTCCGTCACATACAATCTGGAGTTTTTATCCATCTCCACAAGTGTCTCGCGGACTGTGGAGTCAACGCCCTTGATCTGTGCCGTATCCAGCGTAAATACGGAATTTTCTCCGACATAGATATTCGTCACCGGATTCAGCACGCGGCCGCCGGTTCCATTTCCCTCTCCATAATGCTTTTCCTGATAACAGACGTTCGCATTCTTTCCAACATGAAAGGTATGGATCCCGTCATGTCTGCTCTCATTGCATCCGCTGTTGTGGATCCCGCAGCCCGCAACGATCGTAACGTCCGCGCCGTCTGCGATATAGAAATCATTGTATACAAGGTCTGTCATGCCGGAAACGCTGACGACCACCGGGATGTAAACTTTCTCGCCCTTTGTATCGCCATCAATATAGATATCGATGCCCGGCTTGTCCGTCTTCTTCTTGATCTTAATATGCTCACTGTCACCGTGGCAGATGGACGTTCCGTTCTGGCGCAGGTTGAAAGCGCCCTTCTGAGAAAATCCGTTGTCATTGATGACTTTCAGTACTTCTTCTACTACATGATCCAGCTCTACCATTACGCTCTCACCCCCGCATTTCCTGCACATGCATGACATTTATCAAGGCCTTCTAAACACGGCAGGACATCTTCCTTCCGTCCTTCCGCCTTGATCTTCCCGTCATCGATCACCATAATCCGGTCTGCCATGCTGATGATCTTCTCCTGATGGGAGATGACGATCAGACTCTGTTTTTTCTCTTTGTGGATCTCCTCGAATTTCCGGATCAGCATGGAAAAACTCCAGAGATCGATCCCGGCTTCCGGCTCATCAAAAATACATAAGGTATGTTCCTTCGCAAGAACCGTCGCGATCTCGATCCGCTTCATCTCGCCTCCGGAAAGCGTTCCGTCGATCTGACGGCCTAAATATTCCTCAGCGCAGAGTCCCACGTCAGACAAAAGCCTGCAGCACTCCTGATCTTCCAGCTCTCTTCCTGCTGCCAGCGCAAGAAGTCTCTGCACCGTCATTCCCTTAAATCTCGGTGGCTGCTGGAATGCATAGCCGATCCCGGCGTTAGCCCGGTGGTTGATATCGTAATCCGTGATATCTTCCCCGTTTAAAAAGATCTTTCCGCTCTCCGCCTTCTCGATTCCGATCAGGACCTTCGCCAGTGTGGACTTTCCACCGCCGTTTGGTCCCGTAATCACCAGCATCTCCCCATCGTCCACCTGGAAAGAAATATGATCCAGAAGACATTTTTTCGCCCCGTTATCCTCCACATGGAGAATCAAATTTTCCGCTTTTAACACAATTTCACCTCTCTGTATCTATCAATGGGCTCAGACCCTGTCGGATAAAAGCCCATGTACATCGACACCATTCCTGCGTCTGTATCCAAATATAAACTGTATTTATCTGGTAGGAATAAGTGTATTATAACGCAAAACCGATAATTTCGCCATCAAATTATAAGATTCTCCGGTTGTTCCTTTTTTTATACATTCTTCTGCGTTCTGATTATACCTTCCATCGGTTCTATTCCAATTTTAGTCTCCCCGACAGTTCAAATTGCCTTTTTTCATATTCTATGATAGACTATCCCTTACACGCACAAATGTATTTGTGATAAAAACATGAGGAGAAATTAATTATGAATCGTAAACGAAGTTCGTTCTCCGGAAAGCTCGGTTTCGTCCTGTCGGCGGCGGGCGCGTCCGTAGGACTTGGAAACATCTGGCGTTTCCCCTATCTCGCAGCAAAGTATGGCGGGGGAATCTTTCTACTCGTCTATATCATTCTGGCACTGACCTTTGGCTACACGATGATCGTGGCGGAAACTGCTCTCGGCCGCATGACAAAAAAGAGTCCGGTGGGTGCCTATGAATCCTTTGGAAAATCAAAATGGCTGTCCTTCGGCGGCTGGATCAATGCTGTGATCCCGATCCTGATCGTCCCGTACTATTCTGTGATCGGCGGCTGGGTCATCAAATATCTGGCGGAATACCTTCTTGGACATGGACAGGCCCTTGCCACGGACGAATATTTCTCCGCGTTTATTTCCAACGGTCGTTCCACGGAGATCTGCTTTATTCTCTTCACTCTGTTTACAGTTGTTATCATTTACGCAGGTGTACGCAACGGGATCGAGCGTGTATCGAAGTTTATGATGCCGATCCTCGTGGTCCTTTCCCTGCTCATCGCGGGCTATTCCGTATCGAGACCGGGGGCTATGAGTGGTGTGAAATATCTGCTGGTACCAAACCTTGAGAACTTCTCATGGATGACGGTGGTATCCGCTATGGGACAGATGTTCTACTCCCTGTCCATCGCCATGGGAATCCTTATCACCTTCGGTTCCTACATGAAAAAAGATACTTCGATCGAAGATTCCACCCAGAATGTTGAGATCTTCGATACCGCGATCGCGATCATGGCCGGTCTCATGATCATCCCGGCCGTCTTCGCCTTCTCCGGCGGTGACCCGGATACCCTGCAGGCCGGTCCTGCGCTGATGTTCATCACGATCCCGAAGGTGTTCGCAAGCATGGGACTCGGAGCCGCAGTCGGCATCCTGTTTTTTGTTCTGGTCCTGTTCGCGGCTGTCACAAGTTCCATCGCCCTGACCGAGAGTGCCGTCTCCACTTTTGAGGATGAGCTGCACTGGAGCCGGAAAAAGGCGACGGTATTTATGGCTGTCATTATGCTCCTGCTCGGAACGCTCTCCTGTCTTGGCTATGGTCCACTGGCCGGTGTGACCGTGATCGGAATGCAGTTCCTTGACTTCTTCGATTTCCTGACAAACTCTGTTATGATGCCGATCGCGGCGATCGCGACCTGCCTTCTCGTATCGAGAGTCATCGGAGTTGCAAAGATCGAACAGGAGGTCACAGACGGCGGTCATCCGTTCCGCAGAAAAGTGATCTTCCAGTTTATGATCCAGTATCTCTGCCCGATCTTTGCGGCTATCATACTGATCAGTTCTGTGGCGAACGCGTTTGGGTGGATCTCGATGTAACATCCACCCATCCTTTTGCTCCTGCAGCCCGCTCGAGCTCCGGGATCGTAAGTTTTACCGCACTGTGGTCATTTCCCGCAGCCGGGTACACCGTTGTGAACTGCTTCAGGCTGTCATCCAGATAGACCTCGATCCCCTCGTTGATCCCAAAGGGGCACACGCCACCCGGCGCATGGCCGATCCGCGCTTCTACCTGATCAAACGGGATCATCTTCGCCTTTACATGAAATGTATCTTTATATTTGTGGTTATCGACTTTTGCCGTCCCTTCCGTCAGGATCAGGACGGCTTTTTCACCCTGTAAAAAGGACATGGTCTTCGCAATCATTCCCGGCTTCACATCCAGTGCCTCCGCAGCCTCTGCCACTGTGGCCGTTGATTCTTTCAGCTCGATCACATGATCCAGAAATCCCTTCTGTTCCAGATCTGCTTTTGCTTTTTCAAGTGACATGATCCTATTTCTCCTTTGTTGATAATTCGCTGACTGGATTTTCGATCTCCGTAATATCAGCATCCAAATAACTTCGCAGTCTTCTCCATCCTCTCCGCGATCGGAACTCCAAATGGGCACCGTGCTTCGCACAAATGACATCCGATGCACTCCGATGCCTTATATTCCAGAAGCTCATAGTGGGATTGCACTGTCACCGGGATCTGCGGCTGCATGGTTGCCAGATCATAAAACTTGTTGATCATGGCAATATCCAGATTTGCGGCACACGGCTTGCAATGTCCGCAGTATGTACATTCGCCCCGGTAGGAATGGAACGGCGCATTCGCGATCACAGACGCATAGTCTTTCTCCGTCTCTGAGGCAGTCTCATATCCCACTGCCGCATCTACCTGCTCCTTTGTGTCATATCCACACATGATGGAGCAGACAGCCGGTCTCGTCAGCGCATAGTGAATACACTGGACCGGGGTAAGACAGACACCGAACGGAGATCTCTTCGCATCGAAAAGTCTTCCGCCCGCGAATCCCTTCATGACCGTGATCCCCACATCGTTCTCCTCACAGGCCTTATAGAGCATCGCCCGGTCCGGATCGATCCCCTTAAGTCCCGCGTCAAACTCCTCCGCAAACATCGTATCGATATCCTCACTCGCCGGCAGCATATCAAACGCCGGGTTGATACTGAAAAGGATCATCTCTATATATCCGGACTCAACCGCCTTCATAGCTACCTTCGGATTGTGGGAGCTCATGCCGATGTGCCGGATCACGCCTTTTTCTTTCAGCTCCATCACATAATCCAGATAATCAGAGTGCTGGATCTTCTCCCACTCTTCCTCAGAATCCACATAGTGGATCATTCCGAGATCGATATAGTCGGTCTGCAGTCTCTTTAAAAGGTCCTCAAAGGCCGGACGCACATATTTCATCTCCCGCGTGCGGAAATACTGTCCGTCCTTCCAGGTAGATCCGATGTGTCCCTGAATGAACCACTGATCCCGGTTCTCTTTCATTCCCTCGCCGATGATATTTCTCGATTTCGGATCCGCCATCCAGCAGTCCAGCATATTGATCCCTTTCTCTGACGCATACCGGATCAGCTCAATGCCCTCAGTTTCCGTATGCCGTTCCAGCCATTCCCCGCCAAATCCGATCTCACTCACCATGAGCCCTGTTTTTCCCAATCGTCTTGTCTTCATGTGTTCTCCTCCGATCATCTGTTGCCTCCGGCATTTCTCCCATCAGGATCCTACTGAAATGCCCCCGGTCCGTCGCTCTCCGACACGAATTTTGCGATCTTCACCGCTCCATTTCCATTCTTATCCACAGCATAGAACGTATACGTTCCTTTTTCCGTGATCTGGAACGCCGCCATATCCTTCTCATTCACCGTAAACGCCGTTCCTTCCACAGTCCCGTTCGCAAACTCCCCGGCTGTATGCTCGCCCTTTGCATAGAAGAGCTTATCAAGATCCCCGTCAATATCGAGGACGCGGACAGTCAGATACATTCCGCCATTCCGGTTCGAGGTCTGCATTTCCAGATATGGAGCCGTCCCGTTCTCCGGTCTCGTTCCACCGATCTGAAATCCCTTTCTCGATAGACTGCTGATATCATAGGAAAGGGCTGCGCCCACATTCAGCATACCGCCGGACACCGTCACGTCCTTGAGACTCTCCATCGGTGTCACCGTGGACATCAGGATCTCCTTCACATCCGCAACCCCGATCCCGTCAAAATACGAATAGATCATTGCCGCCGCCCCGGACACCATCGGTGCCGCCATGGACGTTCCGCTCATGTATCCATAGGTGTTTCCAGGGGTCGTACTTAAGATATAACTTCCCGGCGCCGCAAGATCCACAGTCGTTTTTCCATAGTTGGAGCTTGCGGACAGTGCCCCATCAAAGCTTAGATTCGCGACGGAAATAATATTGTCCAGGTCATACGCCGCCGGATAAAACGGGATCACGTCCGTATCAACGCCTTTTCCTGTCTTCGGATTTCCGTTTCCCGCCGCCACTACAAACAGCATACCGGAATTCTTCATCGCCTCATATAACGCCTTATCATCTGTCGTCGACGTCAGGCTCAGGTTGCAGATCACCGCACCGTTATCCTCCGCATATTTGATCGCTTTGATGACAGCCGCCGTACTTCCGCCGCCGTCATTTCCCCCAAGAGCCTTTAACGCCATCACCCGAACCCGGGTTCCCGGAACGATTCCCGAGATTCCGATCCCGTTTCCTGTCCCGGCACTGATCGTCCCGGCCCCGTGGGTTCCGTGGCTGTCCTCATTCCCGGTGAAGATCTGATTGTTATTATTGTAGAAATTCCACCCATAACAATCATCCACGTAGCCGTTTCCGTCATCGTCGATGCCGTTTCCCGGAATCTCATCGGTATTAACCCATAAAGTGTCCTTCAGATCTTCATGAGAAGCATCAATTCCCGTATCGATCATTGCGACGATGGTATCATGGCTTCCGTTCCCATATGTCTCCCATGCCTGTTTCAGGTTGATATCCACGCCGGAAACCGCCTGTCTCTTCTTTACCTCCACGAGAGTTCCAAGAAGCTCCGTGTTCTCCGACGGCTGCCCGAACGGATCCGAGTAGACCGGATACTTCGTAACCTCTTCCGATGTGAACGATCCATCGTTGAAAAACGCCCACTGCTCCGATGCGGACGGGTCATTCGTCTGAAGTTTTTCAGACGCATACGCCATAGACGGCTGTCCCGCTGCCGCGAGCATCACCGCCGCCATAAATCCCGCCGCATGTCTGCAGACCGCTTTTCTCTTTCCATAATCATTCTGATCCATAAAAATTCTCTTTTCTCTCCATTTCCAGCCCTGCAAAGCGGACATTCGCAATTCGTTTCTGCTGTCTTCTGAGCTGTGTTCAAATCTGTATTTTATTTTACCAGATATTCTTGTCTTTTTCATGAATTATTTCTTTTAATTTGCTGATATAGAAAAATGGGCAGGATGACACTTTTTGTCACCCTGCCCACATTTATCCATATTTAGTTCTGCTGCTCCGGATTCTGCTCCGTCGGGGCCTCCAAAGCCTCAGCAGCCTGTACCGGCTGGCTCGCCGCGTCCTCCGCGAACTCGCCTCCCATACGGCTCTTCTCTTCTTTCTTTCCTTCCTCCGGCTCCGGGATTCCCTTCACCTGGCGGAAGATCTTCATGAACTCCTTGCCTGTGATCGTCTCTTTCTCGATCAGGAACGCGGCGATCTGATCCATCGCATCACGGTTTTCGGAGAGAAGACGCTTTGCCTCAGCATAGGCGTTCTTTAACATCTTCATGACTTCCGTATCGATCTCAGCCGCCGTAGCGTCACCGCAGTTTAAGACGGTGCGTCCTGTCAGATACTGGTTCTCCTGGGTCGCAAGCCCCATAAGACCGAACTTCTCAGACATACCATACTGGGTGACCATCGCTCTCGCGATCCTTGTCGCCTGCTCGATATCGTTCGCAGCACCTGTCGTCACCGTGTCAAACACGAGTTCCTCAGCCGCACGTCCGGCAAGGGAAACCACAAGCATTGCCTCAAGTTCTTTTTTCGTATTTAAATATTTTTCCTCTTCCGGAACCTGCATGACATATCCCAACGCTCCCATGGTACGCGGAACGATCGTGATCTTCTGAACCGGTTCAGCATCCTTCTGAAGCGCGGTGACAAGCGCGTGTCCAACCTCATGGTAGGAGACGATCCGGCGCTCCTCTTTGCTTAAGATCCGGTCTTTCTTCTCTTTTCCGACGAGAACAAGCTCCACAGCCTCAAAGAGGTCTTTCTGGGAGACAGCCTGGCGTCCGTTCTTGACTGCGTTGATAGCCGCCTCGTTCATCATGTTCGCGAGATCTGCGCCCACAGCACCGGAAGTCGCAAGGGCGATCTCCTCGAAGTCGACAGTCTCATCCAGGCGCACATCCTTGGAATGTACCTTTAAGATATTGACACGGCCCTTCAGGTCCGGCTTGTCAACAATCACACGTCTGTCAAAACGTCCCGGTCTCAAAAGTGCCGGATCCAGGATCTCCGGACGGTTCGTCGCGCCCAGGACGAGAAGTCCCTTAGAGGAATCAAATCCATCCATCTCGGAAAGCAGCTGGTTTAAGGTCTGCTCTCTCTCATCGTTTCCGCCTAACCGGCTGTCACGGCTGCGTCCGATAGCATCGATCTCATCGATGAAGATGATACACGGTGCGGACTGCTGTGCCTGCTTGAAGAGGTCACGGACACGGGACGCGCCCACGCCGACGAACATCTCCACAAAGTCGGAACCGGAAAGCGAATAGAACGGAACATGGGCCTCACCGGCTACCGCCTTCGCAAGCAGAGTCTTACCTGTTCCTGGAGGTCCCACAAGGAGCGCTCCTTTCGGCAGTTTTGCACCGATCTTTGAATATTTCTGCGGGTTATGCAGGAAGTCAACGATCTCCACAAGGGATTCCTTCGCCTCGTCCTCGCCCGCTACGTCAGCAAACGTGACTCCTGTCTCCTTCTGGACGTAGACCTTGGCGTTGCTCTTTCCAACGCCCATCATTCCTCCGCCGCCCATCCGGCTGTACATCATATAGAGAAGTCCGATCATGAGCGCCGACGGGAGTACCCATCCCATCAGAAAGTTTAAAATACTCGCGCTCGTACTCGTATCTTCCGCCACCACATGGACCCCGTTGGCATCTAAAAGACGCTCTGCAAGATCAACATCCGGGATTCTTACCGTATAATACTGGATGAAGCGGGAAAGCTTCGTGGAAGAAGTCTTTGGCGTTAAGTAGATCCTGTTGCTGGAGATCTTCGCCGTATCGATCTCTCCCTCTTTTAAGTATTCCACAAATTCCTCATACCCGAGTTCCTGGGTCTGGTTTTTGCGGACCATGTTGTTCATAACGGTCACAGCGATCAGCGTGATCACTAGGATCAGGGCGAGCACCCCGATATTCTGTCCGCTTGGCCGCTTTCCGCCATTTCTGTTCTGATTGTTGTTGTCCATTGATTTTCTCCACTTCTTTTGCGCATATATCACATTTGGGTATATTGACCCATGATTTTGTGATACCTAATCATTATAAGTTGAGTTTCCCCATAAGGCAATAAAAAAAGTATGAAATTTCTATGTTTACAAAAAATATCAGAAACGCTACAATACAACATGGATAGCAATTTTATCATTTAAAATATATCTGAAAGGATATTTATCATGAATACCGTCACACACCCGATTCCGCCTGTTTTTGACAGCGCCTCCAGGATTCTGATCCTCGGTTCCTTCCCGTCCGTCAAATCCAGGGAAGGACATTTTTTCTATCACCACCCGCAGAACCGTTTCTGGAAGACCCTGGCCGGAATTCTCGCGGTTCCGGTTCCGGGCAGTATTGATGAGAAAAAGGAATTTCTCCTCTCCCATCATATTGCCCTCTGGGATGTGATCGCATCCTGCTCCATCGAGGGTTCCAGCGACAGCTCCATCCGCGATGTCGTGCCCAACGATCTCTCCCGGATCCTGTCCACAGCCGACATCCGGGCGATCTTCTGCAACGGAAAGACATCCTGGAATTACTACAGAAAATATCAGGAATCCGCAACCGGCATCCCGGCAGTCTCCCTGCCGTCCACAAGTCCGGCGAATGCGGCGTGGACGCTGGAGAAATTGGAGGGCGCCTGGGGTATTATTACTGATTATCTTAAATAGATAGATATTAATTGTAACTATTCAGTACCTTCATAGTTACACGCAAAAATCCATTCCAGATCAGCTTCGCTGATGGGATTTTTGCCCTCCAGCCTATGTTTTCTTACGGTCAGCGCAGCAAGTGCGCAGACCTACTGAACAGTTACTATTAATTTTAACTACCCCAAGCGCTTTGTCATTGTTATGTAAAACACAGGTAGATTACTAAATTCTCCTGTTTTGAGACATTTTTATAATTTAGAAATCCTGCACTATATAATTTTTTTTGAATTACTTTCCTGTTTTATTTTCTTTTTTCGATGAAAACTATAATTCAGGAGGTGATTCCATGAAAAACTCATCAAAGAAACTGCTTACCAGCGCCGACTGGGACATCGACATCCAGGCCTGCTCCGCCACCGACTGTACCGGCCTGATCCCCGCCCTTCCGGAGACCGATGCGGAATTCGAGCACTATCAGGACCTCTACCACTACCTGCCGGATACCCCGGATCGGGCTGAATACAATTCCGACAAAGCAAGATCCTGAACCAACGCTTTGATCCACACGATCCCTTGAAAGCATTTTGCCCGACCGCCAGTGCCTGAATACCGATCATCTGCAGGCATCTGGCTCATAAATCACCACGAAAGAAGTATGTAAAGTTATGTTAACCGAATCCATCTACCGATCATGCACCCTCTGTCCAAGGGAATGTCATGCCGACCGAACAACATCCACCGGCTTCTGCGGCGCCGGGCACGAGCTCCGCGCCGCCAGGGCCGCCCTGCATATGTGGGAAGAACCCTGCATCAGCGGCACCACCGGAAGCGGAACCGTCTTCTTCTCCGGCTGTACGTTACGCTGCGTCTTCTGCCAGAACTTCCAGCTGAGTCACGAAAACTACGGAAAAACCATCTCCGTCTCCCGTCTCGCCGATATCTTCCTGGAACTCCAGGAAAAAGGCGCCGCAAACATCAACCTCGTGACCGGGACCCAGTTCGCTCCATCTATCGTCCGCGCCCTGGATCTCGCGAAGCCGAAGCTTCAGATCCCTGTCGTCTTTAACTGCGGCGGCTACGAAAAGCTTGAAACGATCCGTGATCTCGCAGACTACGTCGATATCTGGCTTCCAGACCTCAAATACATGGACAGCGGTCTCGCCAAGAAATACTCCGCCGCCCCGGACTATTTCGAGAAAGCTTCCGCCGCCATAAAAGAAATGATCCGCCTCACCGGCGGACTTTCCTGGAATAAAAGGAATCCATCAATGCTGGACCGCGGCGTCATCATCCGCCACATGGTCCTTCCGGGCGCAAAAGAGGACTCGATCCGCCTCCTGCACTGGATCAGGGAAAATCTCCCGGATCACCAGTACCTTATCAGCATCATGAGCCAGTATACGCCGTTCTACAGGAGCACCGAATATCCGGAGATCAACCGGCGGATCACCTCCTTTGAGTACAACAAAGTCGTTGACACCGCGATTGACCTCGGTCTCACGGAAGGGTTTATGCAGGAAAGAAGCAGCGCGAAAGAAGAATATACGCCACCGTTTGACTGTGAAGGGCTTTAATACAGATTAATAAGCCTGCCCGGTTACAGACCTGCACCTGGTTCGTACAGACAGTTTGCTACTCTCCCCCAAAAGCAAGTGGCAGCAATTCTTTTCTGCGCATAAAAAGTGGGTACCGAATCAATTTTCTTGTTTCGATACCCACCTTAATGTTCTGCGTTATCCAATGGATCTTACCTCGTTTTCATTAGATTTTTTTCTATATGAAGTTTTCCTTTTTCACTCCGCCGGCTTTTTCCGAAATCTTATCTTTCTTTTCGTTCTCATATCGATTATTGTATTTCTCTTTTTGATACTTTCTCGTCATATCTTGAAGGATTTCAAATAATCTTTTTTTCGATTAATTACCCGGTTTTGTGTTTTTCCTTTGTTCCGGATTTTTCAAATTTGAAAAATGGAACGAGACTTATGTGTTCGGTGGACTGTACCTCCTTTACTTAGATTTTTTTAAGTACGAACCTTTTCGTCTTCTTTGCTTTGTTCTCTCTTTCTTTTTGTTGTCTTCATTATATTCGATATCTTCTCATTTGTCAATATGTTTTTAGAAAAAATATTTTTTATTTTATTTTTATTAGTTTATTGTTCTATTGTATATAATTATTCAAATAATTATATTATTTCGCAAAAGAAATTCACTCTCTTTTTCCATCCTTCTCCCATCCGCAATGACCTTTCTATATGGCTTCTACAGCTTTCTTCTTTCTCCGCACCCGCGAAACAGGACAGCAAAGGCGATGGAGATCCCAGCTATCATGAGAAACAGATCCGAATACACCCCAAAGGCCGCCGACACCTTCTCCCAGGAGTCCCCAGCAATCCTCCCGGCATAGACGAGGACCGTGTTCCACAGAAGACTTCCCGCCGCCGTAAAGACAAGAAACGGCACAAACTGCATCCTGGCAATCCCTGCAGGGATGGAGATCAGGCTGCGGACGATGGGGATCAGCCTGCACAGGAACACCGCCGATCTCCCGCGTTCCCTGAACCATCCTTTCGCGAGATCCACATCTTCCAGGCGGAAGTGAAGCAGATGTCCGATCTGTCCGCAGAGCAGTTTCCGGAACACCTCATCCGGCAGAAACCGTCCCACGCTGTATAGAATGACAGCCCCCGCCAGCGATCCGGCAGTGGAAAACAGGATCACACCGACGGGCGTCATGTCCGTGCAGACCGTCATGACGCCCCCAAAGGTCAGGATCACCTCCGACGGGATCGGAGGAAAGAGATTTTCAACTAAAATAAGGAGGAACACAGCAAGATTGCCGTATTCCCCCATCAATTCCAGTACCAGCTCCCGCATACAGACACCCCCGCTTTACCATGGGTATAATATATGCAGCATCCAGTCTGTTTTATTCACTTTTCCCGAATCCATTCATCTGCAGATTCAGCTTTTATATTAACCGTTATACTTCTTACTCTGCTCCGCAATCAGCGCCGCATCGTCAAAGTAGTTGATCTTCATAGCCGCACGCATCTCCTTTAATGTCTGTGCAGCCACGCGCTCTGCCTTCTCGCTTCCGCTCTTTAAGATCTCGTATACAGCCGGGATGTCCTGCTCCCATCTCTTTCTTCTCTCGCGGATCGGACGGAGCTCCTCCTCAAGCACACGGTTCAAGAACTTCTTGACCTTTACATCGCCAAGTCCACCGCGTTTGTAGTGCTCTTTCACCTCGTCGAGGTTCTTGTAATCCGGCCAGAACTCTGCGAAGTATTCGTCCTTGCAGAATGCGTCCAGATATGTGAAGACGGTATTTCCCTCAACCTGTCCCGGATCGCTTACCTTTAAGTGGTTCGGATCTGTGTACATGGACATGACTTTCTTCTTTACGTCCTCCTCTGTATCGGAAAGGTAGATGCAGTTTCCTAAGGATTTGCTCATCTTTGCCTTTCCGTCGGTGCCCGGAAGACGGCGGCATGCGTTATTGCTCGGAAGAAGAATATCCGGCATAACAAGAGTATCTGTATTGTATACCGTATTGAATTTGTGAACGATCTCTCTTGTCTGCTCAACCATCGGCATCTGGTCCTCACCAGCCGGAACCACGTTTGCCTTGAAGGCTGTGATATCTGCTGCCTGGCTGATCGGGTAGGTGAAGAAGCCTACCGGGATGCTGGCCTCAAAATTTCTCATCTGGATCTCGCTCTTTACGGTTGGGTTTCTCTGTAATCTGGAAACCGTAACGATGTCCATATAGTAAGCGGTCATCTCGTAGAGCTCCGGCACCATGGACTGGATAAAGATCGTGGATTTTTCCGGATCAAGACCTGCAGACAGGTAATCGAGCGCAACCTCCAGAATATTCTGGCGGACCTTCTCCGGGTTATCCGCATTGTCTGTGAGCGCCTGGGAGTCAGCAATCATGATATAGATATCGCTATACTCTCCGGAATTCTGAAGCTCTACTCTTCTTCTAAGAGATCCTACATAATGTCCTACATGAAGACGACCTGTCGGACGGTCTCCTGTTAAAATAATCTTTCCCACAACAATATTCCTTTCTCTCCTGTGATGTCAGGTTTCTGTGATACCGGCGGCTCCACGACTGCAGTCCCATTTCGATCTCCAGAAATCCTGTCGGCTGACCCCAAGTTTCAGGCTACAGCCGGTGGATGAAAATTCCGCTTCGCAGTTTCGGTTCAAACCAGGTCGATTTCGGCGGCATCAGAAGCCCCGCGTCCGCAACAGACAGCAGTTCTTCCATCGATGTCGGATACATGGAAAAGGCGATCTTCATGTCCGCCTCACAGCGGCGCTCCAGTTCTTTCACGCCGCGAATCCCGCCCACAAAGTCGATGCGCTTATCCGTTCTCGGGTCTCCGATTCCAAGCACCGGAGCCAGGAATTTCTCCTGGAGCACGGACACGTCAAGTCCCTTCACCGGATCATCCGGTCGGACTCCCGCCTTTAATTTCAGATCATACCATGTTCCTCCGAGGTACATGCCGACCTCACCGCGTTCCTTCGGCTCCACAGCTTCCTTTAAAGGTCCGGAGACCTCAAAAAGCTTCGAAGCTTCCTTTAAGAGCTCCTCCTCCGAGTGTCCGTTCAGATCCCACACTACACGGTTATACGGCAGGATCGTCAGTTCATCCTCTGAGAACAGTACGGAGAGGAAGTAGTTGAACGGGGCGTCCTTCGGCGCGTCCGGGTGTTCCGCCCTGCGCTTTAAGGCAACCTTCACGGCAGAAGCCGCGCGGTGATGACCGTCTGCGATATATGTCGCCGGGAGCTTTTCAAATTCCTCCCGGATCTCTTTTATCATATCACCGGATCCGCTTTTCCATACCCGGTGTCTGATTCCATCCTCTGAGATAAAATTATAAAGCGGATTCTCCTCTTTTGCAAGTGCAACCAGTTCTTTTAAGCGTTTTACCGGGCGATATGCGAGAAAAATCGGTCCGGACTGGGCGTCCATCACATCGATATGGCGGATCCGGTCCAGTTCCTTCTCCTCTCTCGTGTTCTCGTGCTTCTTGATCACGCCGTTTACATAGTCATCTACGCTTGAGCATGCCACGATTCCTGTCTGGGGATGATCGTTCATCGTGAGTTCATAGAGATAGTAGGTCTCATTCGGATCTTCCACATAGTTTCCGTCCTTCACCCATTGTTCGAAAAGATCCTTTGCGTGGGCATAGACCTCCGGCGCGTACATGTCCGCCGTGTCCGGGAATCCCGTCTCCGGGCGGTCGATGGCGAGGAAGGAATGCGGATGAGACTTCACCTCTCGCTTTGCCTCCTCCCTGTTGTATACATCATACGGAAGTGCCGCGATCTCTGCCGCATGTTCTGCTGCCGGGCGCACGCATGAAAACGGTCTCACTACTGCCATGCCTGTTACCTCCCCATATTATTTTATCCTGCCTCTATATTACACTCAATTCTCTATAAACGCAATTCATCCATGACGATTTTTCGTACATGGATGAATTACAATTACATTTCACAGCTGCCATCTTCTTATGCAGCCGTATTATTCTCTTTTCGACTATATTTTTTAGCCCTTGATCACACGGACCTTATACATTCCGCTGATCTTTTCAAGGTGGGCAACCGCCTCCTCTTTCACCGGATTCTCCAGATCAAGAAGCGTGTACGCATACTTGTCGCGGCTCTTGTTCGTCATATTGGCGATATTGATTCCCTCAGCAGCCAGGATCGACGTGATCTGTCCGATCATGTTCGGAATATTCGCGTGGAGCAGGCCGATTCTTCCTGCCACCTGACAGATTCCCATGTCGCACGCCGGATAGTTTACAGAGTTCTTGATATTACCATTTTCTAAGTAATCCTTTAACTCATCCGCAGCCATCACCGCGCAGTTGTCCTCGGATTCCTCCGTGGATGCGCCAAGATGCGGTGTAGCGATCACGCCTTCCATTGCAGAAGTCTTCGCGTTCGGGAAGTCGGTGATGTATTTCTTCACCTTTCCGCACTTTAACGCCTCTGCCATATCATCATCATTTACAAGCAGGTCTCTCGCGTAGTTTAAGATCACGACGCCGTCCTTCATCTGGTCAAAAGCATCCTTGTTGATCATTTCCTTCGTGGAATCAAGAAGCGGCACATGGACAGTGATGTAATCACAGTCTTTGTAGATCGTGTTCACGTCCATGATATGTTTTACGGAGCGAGACAGCATCCATGCGGCGTTGACGGAGATAAACGGGTCATACCCGTAAACTTCCATTCCGAGAGCCGCGGCAGCGTTTGCGACCTCACAGCCGATCGCACCGAGACCGATGACGCCGAGCTTCTTGCCCTTGATCTCGTTTCCTGCAAAGGCCTTTTTGCTCTTCTCCATCTTCTTCGCAATGTCCTCTTCCCCGGCATGTTCCCTGCACCACCCGATACCACCGACAACGTCTCTGGATGTCAGGAACAGGCCTGCGAGAACAAGCTCCTTTACACCGTTCTTATTTGCGCCCGGTGTATTGAATACGACGATGCCTTTCTTCGCACACTCGTCGAGCGGGATATTGTTGACTCCGGCTCCGGCTCTGGCGACGGCCTCGAGTCCAGCCGGGAATTCTGTCTCGTGGAGAGACGCGCTGCGGACCAGGATTCCTTCCGCATCCTTAATATCATCTACAAGTTTATAGTCTCCCGTGAGGCGGTCTGTGCCATAGTGGGAGATCTGATTTAAACAACAAATATTTCTCATGATTTTTCCTCTGATATTTTCATCCGGCAGTCTTACGCGTCCGCGTGTTCCGCCTCAAATTTCTTCATAAATTCTACAAGCTTCACAACACCCTCCTCCGGCATTGCGTTGTAGATGCTGGCTCTCATGCCGCCGACGGTACGGTGTCCTTTTAAGTTCACGAATCCGGCTGCCTCCGCCTCCTTTACGAACAGGGCATCCAGATCTTTATCACCTGTAACGAATGGCACATTCATGATGGAACGGTCCTCTTTGCGGACAGTTCCGTGGAAAAGCCTGCTCTGATCCAGATAATCGTAAAGGATCTTTGCCTTCCGCTCGTTTTTCTCCTTCATGGCTTCCAGTCCGCCCTGCTTCTTCAGCCATTTGAAGACCTTGCCACAGATATAGATTCCGTAACACGGCGGAGTGTTGTAGAGGGATCCGGCCTTCGCCTGGACATCGTAGCGCATGATCGTCGGTGTCTCCGGAAGAACATCCTCGCGGATCAGGTCCTCACGGATGATCACGATAACAACACCTGCCGGTCCGATGTTTTTCTGGACACCGCCATAGATCACACCGTATTTTGATACATCCATCGGTTCAGAGAGGAAACAGGAGGACACATCAGAGACGAGTGTTTTTCCCTTTGTATTCGGGAGTGTGTGGAATTTTGTTCCGTAGATCGTATTATTTTCGCAGATATAAACGTAATCGGCATTCTCATCGACCGGAAGATCGGAGCAATCCGGAATATAGCTGAATGTCTTATCCTCACTGGATGCAATGGCATTCGCTGTTCCGTAAAGCTCTGCTTCCTTCCATGCTTTCTTTGCCCACTGTCCGGTGATAATATAATCGCCGACACGGTTCTTGAACAGGTTCAACGGTACTGCAGCGAACTGCTGGTGAGCGCCGCCCTGTAAAAACAGGACTTTGTAGTTATCCGGAATCTTTAAGAGGTCTCGGATGTCCTGCTCTGCTGTCTGGATGATCTCCTCGAACGCTTTTGAGCGGTGGCTCATCTCCATAACGGACATTCCGGTACCGTTATAATCCAGCATCTCAGCTGCTGCCTCTTTCAATACTTCTTCCGGCAGCACAGCCGGTCCTGCGGAAAAGTTGTAAACTCTGCTCATAGTTTTATTCCCCTCTCTCTGATTGCTCTATGATCGGTCCTTTCAAGAATGACCACACATTCAGCCTTTGTCTCTCGATCCGGCGCCGCACTTTACTCTGTCTCTTCTCTACCAGTGTAACGCGACGCCTTAGGATGATTTGACATATATCCTAACACAAGTGCCCGGGCAAATCAATGATAAATTTTTGATTTGCCCCGAATTATGCAAACTTTTTTTCATTTTTGGTAATTTTTTTTAAAATATATGACTGCTGTAGGCAATTTCTTCCGGATTTCTATAAAAAGAATGTGCCTTGGCACATTCTCGCGCCTCGCACGGTCGCTTGCGACAATCTATATCTTCGCGCGAGTGTGCATCTTGGACACGTTAGTGCCTTTTTATGTAACAGGGAATTTCCTGTTACATAAAAAAGGCAGAACACATGAACTCATGTATTCTGCCAGTCTCGTTCTGCTTTATTTTATCAGATTCTATCACAGATCAGATTTCCCATCTCGGTGGTTCCGACCTGCTTTTTGCCCTCGTCCATGATATCGACGGTACGGTAGCCCTCTGCGAGGACCTTTCTGACCGCATCCTCGATAGCATCTGCTTCCTTGTCAAGGTCGAAGGAGAAGCGGAGCATCATAGCTGCGGAGAGGATCGTCGCGATCGGATTTGCGATGTCTTTTCCTGCGATATCCGGTGCGGAACCATGGCTCGGCTCGTAGAGACCAAATTTGCTCTCATTTAAGCTTGCGGAGGACAGCATACCGATGGAACCGGTGATCATGCTCGCCTCGTCGGATAAGATATCGCCAAACATGTTCTCTGTTAAGATCACATCGAACTGGCGCGGGTTCATAACGAGCTGCATTGCGCAGTTGTCGACCAGCATATTTTCAAGAGTGACTTCCGGGTAGTCCTTTGCGACTTCCGCAACAACTTTTCTCCAGAGTCTGGAGGAATCGAGAACGTTTGCCTTATCGACACTTGTTACTTTCTTCTTTCTCTTCATGGCGATCTCGAATGCCTTGATCGCTACGCGGCGGATCTCCTTCTCGCTGTAAACGAGAGTATCTGTCGCCTGCTCAACACCGTTTACGGTCTCTGTGTGGCGCTCACCGAAGTAAAGGCCTCCGGTCAGCTCGCGGACGATGACCATGTCGAAGCCGTCACCGATGATCTCCTGTTTTAACGGGCATGCGCCTGCAAGATCATTGTAGAGGTATGCCGGGCGGATATTTGCGAAGAGATTTAATCCTTTACGGATCGCAAGAAGTCCTGCCTCCGGTCTTAAGTTCGGGGCAACATCGTACCAGCGGGAGTTGCCGACATTTCCACCGACTGCACCGAGAAGAACAGCGTCACTCTTCTTTGCGGTCTCCAGCGCCTCGTCTGTCAGCGGCACACCGTAGGTGTCGATGGAGATTCCACCCATGAGGACCTCTTCATAGTTGAATTTATGACCGTATTTCTGACCTGTTTTATCTAAAACTTTCTTTGCTTCTCTCACGATTTCCGGACCGATCCCGTCACCGGAGATCGTTGCAATTCTATATTCCATGTCTTTTTCCTCCATATCCCGCCTGAAAATTCACGAAATGCTGCCGTCATTTCCATATTTTTCGGGTATTTTACTTTTCATATTTGTACCGGACTAATTCCTTTTCTGTCCGATTATCTCTTTGTAATCATACTCTAATTTTTCTTAATTTTCAACAAATTGGAGAAATTACTGGCATATATGTTTTCTATTATTTATATGAATCACAGTTATACTTTAGCAGGGTTCACTCTCACTGCTTCTCTTCATGATAAAAGGCACATCACCCGGAACCAATGTTTATTCCATGGCATGTGCCTTTTTCGTTACTGTTCACGCTTTGCGCAAACAGTAACTGATTTTGCCGATGCTTCGCATTCCGAATCGGCAAAATCCACTACCACCACTGTATTGTACGGAATTTTCAGTTCAGAAAATTCCTACCCTTGTACAGTAACCCTTTTTCTTCTCAGAATTTTTCTTACTCGTGGTACATCTCCGGTCTTCTATCGCGGAAGAGTCCCCATGAGAATCTCTCGCGCTCCAGCTCATCCAGATCGAACTCCGCTGTGATCACGCCCTCGCTGTCGCGGTCCATGGACCGGAGCACTTCGCCGGCACCGTCCGTGATGAAGGAAGAGCCATAGAATTTCAGGGCTGATTTCTGGTTTCCGTTTGCCTCACATGGCGTTACCTCTTCCAGTCCCACACGGTTTGCCGCGATCACCGGCATCAGGTTCGACGCAGAATGGCCCTGCATGCAGCGTCTCCAGTGGGGCATGCTGTCCACAGAGAGGATCGGCTCGCTGCCGATGGCTGTCGGGTAGAATAAGAGCTCTGCGCCCTTTACCGCCATAAATCTCGCGGTCTCCGGGAACCACTGGTCCCAGCAGATACCCACGCCGATGGTGCCATAGCGGGTCTTAAATGCCTTAAACCCCGTATCTCCCGGTGTGAAGTAGAATTTCTCCTGATAATAGTGGTCATCCGGGATATGGGTCTTCCGGTAGATTCCAAGATTTGTTCCATCTGCGTCAAGGATCGCAACAGTGTTGAACAGGCGCTTTCCGTCCTTCTCGTAGAAGCTGATTGGAAGAACGACTTTGAGCTCCTCCGCCACCTTCGCGAAGTGTTTTACCGCGTCGTTCTCCTCCACCGGCTTTGCAAACTCATAGTATTCGTACTGGCGCTCCTGGCAGAAATACTGGCGCTCAAAGAGCTCCGGGAGCAGGATGATCTGTGCGCCGTCCATCGCCGCTTCTCTCACGAGTTTCTCTGCGTTCGCGATATTTTCATTTACATTTTCTGTGCAGCGCATCTGTACCGCTGCAACTTTTACCTTTCGCATTTTGTATTTCCTCCTATCGTATCTTTCCTATCTTCCCTGCGGGATCTGCTGTGTGATACAGTGGATATTTCCGCCGCCGAGCAGAATATCCCGGGCCGGGATCGGGCAGATCTTTCTTTTCGGGAACACTTTTCCGAGGATCTCCACCGCCGTCTTATCATGCTCATCCCCAAACTGCGGCACGATCACTCCGCCGTTTGAGATATAGAAGTTTACATAACTTGCCGCCAGCCGTTCCCCGACTTCTCTCGTGTCCTCGCCGTCCTCAAACTCATAACCGCCGAGTTCTTCCTCCGTCACACAGATCGGTGTCTTTGGGATTGGAAGCTTGTGGACTTTGATTTTTCTTCCCATAGCATCCGTCTCATGTTCTAAAATATCCAGACAGCTCTTCGACATGGCATACTGGGGATCCTTCTCATCATCGGTCCAGCCTAAGACCACCTCGCCCGGGCGCACGAACGCGCAGATGTTGTCCACATGTTCATTCGTCTCGTCATTGTAGATTCCATGTTCCAGCCAGATCACCTTTTTAGCCCCGAGGTAAGCACAGAGCTTCTTTTCGATCTCGTCCTTTGTGAGCTTCGGATTTCTTCCTCCGCTCAGGAGGCACGCTGCCGTCACAAGAACCGTCCCCTCTCCGTCAGAATGGATCGAACCGCCTTCCAGAACGAAGGGGTGGGCCTCGTAGCAGTCATAGCCAAGCTCCCCACAGACTTTTTCCGCCACAAGATCGTCCTTCTCCCAGTGGGCGTAAAGTCCGTCCACGGTTCCACCCCAGGCGTTGAACTCCCAGTCAATGCCACGGACAGTGCCTTCCCCGTTCACCACAAAGGTCGGTGCCACATCCCGCGCCCAGGCATCGTCGGACTCCATCCGGATCACGTGGATCCCGTGTCCCGGATTCCCGGATAACATCTCGCGGGCATTCTCCTCCACATCCGGCTCCGCCAGCATAAAGACCTCCTCGCTCTCGGCGATGGCCCATGCCACGCGCTTAAATGCCTCTCTCGCTTTTTTCGCGCCGTAGTTCCAGCTTCCCGGACGCTTCGGCCAGATCATGATGCAGCCTCTGTGAGGTTCAAATTCGCCCGGCATGCGGAATCCATCCGCTGCCGGTATCGTGTGAAGTTTGTTCATTCTTCAGTTCCTTTCCTGACTTATCTTCATTAACTACTAATTATACTGATCTATCTCATGTCCATCTTCCTGCTATTCGCCCCGGAAGCCGCTCTCACTTCCAGGTTTCTTACCGCCACTTTTTTATATAACCGCCTTTTTCCTGGTCACAAGGCGGAGGGCAGCCACAATCCATATTACACGGCGGCGGACAGTCACATCTTCCTCCCGGCTCACATGGAGGCGGGCAGGGACAAAACGGCGGCTTTGGCGGCGGTGGACACGGCTTCGGGGGCTTTGGCGGCTTTTCCTTCTTCTCCTCAACCCGGACCAGAATAATATCGTCTCCGATCTGACAGATATCCCCAAAGGGGATCACAAATTCTTTTTCCCGTCCCAGGAAACCGCAGACACAGCCCGGTCCCGGCACGATGATCGCCAGAATCCTGCCTGTACACGGATCGACATCCAGATCACCCACAAAGCCTAAACGTTTGCAGTCGCAGACGTTGATCACTTCCCGCCTCTTCAATTCGCTCATCCGCATGGCATCATCTCCCGGATCGAAACATTTTTATGTATCCCATCAACCACAGACCTGTTATTCGCGCAGGCTGCCGTCAACCAGTCATACTCTCTATTTATAGTCTATGTTCCATTTCTTGTCCCTGAGATAAATATCCAGCATTATTTTCACTTAATTGTAATTTTTCTGAAGCTTTACAACTCAATATTCTCCGGCAGTTTTCCCACTGCCTTCAAAATCTTCGCCGCATTTCTCCACAACATGTCTTCCTTTTCGCTGTCCGAAAAGCTGCTGTCCTTGATCCTCGCGATTGCGGCTTTCTGGCTTCCATAAGGAAAATCACAGCCGTAAAGCACTCGCTTTGTGCCGAATTTCCGGACGATCTCCTCGAACTCCCCGGCTTCCTCCAGCTCCGCGCTCATGGCCGTATCGATAAATACATTTTCCGGCAGATTTTCAAGATTCTCATTGGGATTTTTCATCATGCAGAAGCTTCCCATATGGGCCATGATAATTGGGATATCCGGGGCAGATTTTAAGATTTTTCGGATTCCCGACGGGTAGAGATCATAGGGGCGCACGATCCTCGCCGTCCCCATATGGATCAGCACCGGGAATCCCAGCTCATTGATCTTTCTCCACATCTCCCCATACTTCGGATCTTCCAGATGGACCTTCTGAAACGGCGGATGGAACTTGATCCCGGCCATCTCCATATCCTTCAGCTTTTCCAGCTCCTCGATCACATTCTCACAGTCCGGGTGAAGGCCGCCGAATGAGATAATATTTTTTCTTGCCGATTCCTTCGCGAACCGGTTCACCTCCCCCTGATTCTGTGGTTTCGATACCACCGGCAGGTTCACGGAGAGATCCACTCCCGCCTCCCGCATCCGCGCCAACAGATTTTCCCGGATCGGAAGCTTCTTAAAATCATCATTTTCATGCCCGGTGACCTCCATGGCCCGTCTCGCCAGGGCGACCGGATAGATATGCGTATGAATGTCAATGATCCTGCAATTCATCTATTCTTCTCCAGTTCTTCCTCCATGCACCGCTTTCGGCAGCATGTTCCTGAATTTTTCTGCGGCTTTGGTTTTTATTTGCAATGAGTCACTTTTTCTTTACCATGCAGCGCTTTTTAAAAAACGAAATACCGTAGCAAAGAATCTGGTCATAGTCTTCCTCATACTCCTTTGCGTACATTCGATCATCAATTTGCCGCAAAGCTGTATCGCACGCACTCCCCAGATTTTCCAGAACCTTCGTATACTTTGCCTCAAAAATTGCAACACGGGCATTCATAGAATCGTAAATAACCACATCGCTCCGGCCTTCTCCGTGTTCCTTGTTGGAATCCACCATATATCCGGCGCCGGTGAAGATACCTGCAAGAAAAGCGTGGTAGAAGTCTTCCCGATAGTCATGGTAGCTGATCGTCCGCCGGAGCAGGGCATTCATTTCTTTGGTAATCCTCTCACTGTCACCGTTCCATACAGCGTCAAACAAAGCATTTCGATTCCACTTCTTCGTGCTGTCATCGAACCATTTAATAACTGTCGTTTCAAAAATCTCTTTGATTTCTGCATTCGGAATCATAAGAGCAGCCATGCCATCCGGCAGTTCGTCCTTGTAATCTCCCTTGCGCGCTTTGGTTAAGTAGCCCGTCAGATATAGTGTACTCCAAAGATTCTCTTCCGAAGAATGCAGATAATCATAGGTCAGGTTTTCATCTACACGCTGAACAATACAGCCGCCCGCCATCAAAGTTTCAAGCTTATTTGTAATCGTACCGCCTGCATACTCAATAAAGGAACGTATGATGGCATTGTCGCTGGTGTTTTTCCAATAGCTGACCGGTCTGGCTTTCGGATTTCGCTGCAGTTCCAACATATAATTCATAACATCCCACGGGCAGTAAACATCAAAATCACCGAAATGGTAGCCATCATACCATTTCCTGATATTGTCAGCCTGTTCCGTCAGACCGGCGTCATTCAGCAGCTGGTCAACCTCGCTCTGTACAAAACCAAAATACTCGTTCAAACGGGAATTTGTGATCGTATCCGACACAAAATTATTTGTTCCAGTAAAGATGCTCTCTTTTGCAATCTTCAGACACCCCGTAACAACCGCGAACCGAAGTGCCTGATTGTCCTTCAGTGCCTGCATCAAGCCTTTCATAACATCGAGCATTTCATCATAGTAACCGTTGTTGTTCGCTTTTGCTACGGGAACATCATACTCATCTATAAGAAGAATTACAGGCTTTGCATAATAGCTTTGCATCATCGTTGTCAAAAGCATAAGGCTGCTCTTAACTTCTTTTATCGAACCGCTGCCATGTGCGAGATGTGCAAACGCCGCTTTTTGGAAGTCCGTGGCATTTTTACCATCAAGCAAATAGAGATGTCTGTTGTACAAATCTGCAATCACCATTGTGAGCATATCGTATGCCCCAGTGAAATCCAGTCCATCTACCTGTCGAAACGAAACAAAAATTGTCGGATACTGGTTCATCCACGCATCGCACAATGCCTGGTTTTCTGTAATTTTCAGTCCCTCAAACAGTTTTCTGCTCTCCTTGCGGATGTCGAAGAAGCTTTCCAGCATGCTCATGCCCAATGTCTTGCCGAAGCGCCGGGGACGGGTAATAAGCGTTACTTTTATCCCCGTTCTGCTGAGCAGCTCTCCTATTAATTCCGATTTATCAATATAGTAATACTCATTTTTACGAATTTCTTCAAAATCCGAAACTCCAACAGGAATGTTCATTTCTTTCATCTCTGCTGCTCCTTTCGTGCAGCCATGCACAGATTTTTCATTGCTTCTATGCTACCATGAATCTCGTGTTTTTACAAGAAAAAGCTCTGCTTACTGCGGCTATTCCGGCTTCCGCTCATTCTGCGTAATTTGCTATAAGCCATAACAAAAAATGGTCCGGCTCCATTTCTGAAGCCGGACCGTGTGCGCTCTGCTGCGCTTATCTATTCATTTTCTCCCAATCATGACCTCTTTTAACAGCAAAGATCCACAATCACCTGTGCAAAGATCTTTGCACTCATTGTGAGCTCGTCAACCACCGCGAACTCGTCCGGGCCGTGCATGTGGTTCTCAGTCTCCGGAAGGGCAGCGCCGAAAGCAACACCGTTCTTTAAATTGTGGACATAGGTTCCGCCGCCGATGGCGATACACTCACCCTTTCTTCCGGAATATTTCTCATATGCGGAGAGCAGTGTCTTCACAAAATCAGAATCTGCCGGTACATGGTGCGGCGGCTTCATCTCTTCCGTATTAAAGGAGATTTCATCTGCTTCCATTTTTTCACGGATCACATCAATGGTGTTTTCCTTTGTGGCACAGATCGGACAACGGCTGTCAAATTCGCCCTCTAAGCTTTTCTCGGAAATATCCAGCATGCTGAATGCCAATGTCAATTCGCCGGACTCCTCATCGCTCATCTTGATTCCAAGCGCTTCGCCGTACCAGTCACCGTGCGGCATCAGGCGGTTTAACGCGCGGACTGCCTTTACCTGTCCGCATTCCGCCAACGGAAGACGCTCGATCAGGGATAAGAGTCCTGTCAGGGCATTCTTTCCTTTCCACGGTGCCATTGCATGGCCGTTTTCGCCAGCTGCAGCGATCTTCAGGCAGCCATCCTCAGAGGATACCGTGAACCGGATTCCAAGCTCCTCTTCCATGCTCTTTGCGAGAGTTTCTGTCTCATCTCCGTCAAGACCCTCAAATAATGCCTCTGCCGCGCCCGGAACCACATTCGTCTTCGTTCCGCTGTGGAAGGATACCATCTTCGGAAGGCGGTCAGACGGCTCGAACTCTGCCGTAAAATTACCTCCGATCCGGCCTTTCTCGATATTGATCACCGGGAAGGACGCATCTGGGGAGAAGGTCATCGGAGCTTCCTTTTCCACGCTGTAGTAGTGGGTGATATCGGAGCTTCCGCACTCCTCATCAGTGCCAAGGATCAGGCGGACGTTCTTTTTCATCGGGATTCCAAGTTCATTTACGGCACGCATCGCGTAGAGGGCAGCAATTGCCGGTCCCTTATCATCCGCAGTTCCGCGGCCATAGATCTTTCCGTCTTTTACTACCGTCTCAAAAGGCTCTGTAACGGTCCATCCGTCTCCGGCCGGAACAACATCCAGATGTGCCAGAATATCGAGCTGTGCCTCCTTGTCATTCATGTCAACGGTTCCAACATAGTTGTCATAGTTGTTGATGGCAAAACCGTAACATTCCGCAATATGCAGAGCTGTACGCAGCGCCTCGGAACACCCTTCCCCATAAGGTTTTCCGATACGGTAAGACCCCTTCACACTGTTGATCCGGCAAAGAGCTCCGATGTCCTCCAGCATTTCTTTCCTGTGCGCGTCAATATACCGGCTGATCTTCTCTTTATACATAATTTCCGCCTCCATATTTCTTTTGTTATAACCCATTTTACAGACAGGCGGGACCGTCTCATCCCGGGCGTTTCCGAGATCGTAAAGCCAGCCCCGCTTATACCATACTTATTCTGTGCGCCAGTTATTGGCTGCATGCCTGATCACAAACCCGCGCTTACGCGCTTTATTGTCTGCTTCGCAGGCGTTTCGTTCATTTACCTTATTTCATGAATCCAGCTAAGATCTCATTTACGATCTTGCCGTCTGCCTTTCCCTTTACAAGCGGCATTAAGGACTTCATGATCTTTCCTTTGTCCTTTGCTGTCGGGGCTTCGATTCCAAGCTCTGCGAGAACCTTTGCGATCGTCTCCCTGATCTGGTCCTCGGTCATATCTGCCGGAGCGAACTCCTGATATACGGCCAGTCTCTTCTTTGCCTCTTCGATGATATCAGCGCGGTCTGCCGGAGCGGTATCGATCGTCTCCTTGACCTGCTTGATCTCTTTCTTTACGATCGCATTCTCCTCATCCTCTGTGAGCGGAGCTTCACGCTTGTCGATCTGCGCGTTCTTTAACGCAGAGAGAAGCATGGAAAGGGAATCCTTTCTCTCTTTATCTTTTGCTTTCATCGCCTCGACCATAGCTGCTCTTACAACATCGATCTTACTCATCTTATATTCCTCCTGTCTATGCGGTATTCCCAGTCGAAACAACTGGTTCCGCATGTTCCTGTGATGATATATTTTGTAAACTTGATTAGTTCTTTCCGAACTCACTGAGTTTTAAGTTCGGATTTCTCTCCTCGACCATGCCGACACTCCAGCTGTTGATGAATAACAATAACGGATTGCCCTTGAGGTCACAGATGCGTTTCATATCGGATGTGCCCTGGATCTTCGCCACATCCACTTCCTCCGGATTCTCAACCCAGCGGATGTACTCAAACGGAAGCTGTTCCAGTCTTACGTCTACATTATACTCATTCTTTAAGCGGTAGGTCAGGACCTCAAACTGCAGGACACCGACAACGCCGACGATGATCTCCTCCATACCGGTGTTGAACTCCTGGAAGATCTGGATCGCGCCTTCCTGAGCGATCTGGTTGACACCCTTTAAGAACTGTTTTCTCTTCATGGTATCGATCTGGCGGACTCTCGCGAAATGCTCCGGAGCGAAGGTCGGGATACCCTCAAACTGGAACTTCTCGTTGGACGTACAGAGCGTGTCACCGATGGAGAAAATACCCGGATCGAAAACGCCGATGATATCTCCGGCATAAGCCTCGTCAATGATCTTACGGCTCTCAGCCATCAGCTGCTGCGGCTGGGTCAGACGGATCTTCTTGCCGCCCTGGACATGGTTTACTTCCATTCCGGCCTCAAATTTACCGGAACAGATGCGCATGAAAGCGATACGGTCACGGTGCGCCTTATTCATATTCGCCTGGATCTTAAATACGAAGGCGGAGAAATCAGGTCTGAACGGATCGATCACGCCGTCTGTCGTTCTTCGCGGAAGCGGAGAAGTCGTCATATTTAAGAAATGCTCCAGAAATGTCTCAACACCGAAGTTTGTGAGAGCAGATCCGAAGAACACCGGTGAAAGCTTTCCGGCACTTACAAGCTCCTGATCAAACTCATCGCTTGCCCCGTCGAGAAGCTCGATATCGTCCCTCAACTGAGCGTGGAAATCGGAACCGATAACGGAATCCACGTCTGTTCCCTCCACGTCGAAGGTCTCTGTGGCAACCTCCTTCTGTCCGCCCATGGCAGCCGTGAAGGTCGTGATCTTCTTTGTCTGGCGGTCATAAACGCCCTTGAAGCTCTTTCCGCATCCGATCGGCCAGTTGATCGGACAGGTATGGATTCCGAGAACCTCCTCGATCTCGCTCATGAGCTCGAACGGGTCTCTCGCCTCACGGTCCATCTTGTTTACAAAGGTAAAAATCGGGATATGGCGCATCACACAGACTTTGAACAGTTTGATGGTCTGCGCCTCGACACCCTTTGATCCGTCGATGACCATGACCGCGGAGTCCGCTGCCATCAGGGTACGGTAGGTATCCTCGGAGAAGTCCTGATGTCCTGGGGTATCAAGAATATTGATGCAGTATCCCTCGTAATTGAACTGGAGTACGGAAGATGTTACGGAGATACCTCTCTCCTTCTCGATCTCCATCCAGTCGGAGACTGCGTGCTTTGTCGCTTTGCGTCCCTTTACGGTTCCGGCAAGGTTGATCGCGCCTCCGTATAACAGGAATTTCTCGGTCAGTGTCGTTTTACCGGCATCCGGGTGGGAAATGATCGCGAATGTCCGTCGTCTTTTTATTTCATCATTTAATGAAGCCAAAAAATTTTCCTCCAAATCTATCTTGTGTTTCGTCTAACGTAACTGCCCTGTGTTGAGGCAGCTACTGTTTATCAATATTTTCCTGCTGACAGCACAAAAGAACCGCGGTCCTTCATTGACTGCCGTTTTTTTTCTGCTACTCTTATTCCAATTAATTTTTACCAGTATTTAAGAGTTTCGTCAAGAAGAAAGCCCTAAAATTCGCTATATTTATAGCAATCTTCACCACTCTGTGCCTGCTTTGCGTCTTTCACCTGTAAAGGCACCTGAGTAGTCGAATCTTCTATTTTCTGGTAAAGATCGGAATTTTCTATCTTTTAATTTCAAAGATCTCGTCTAAGATCGCCCCTGCAACCTCTTCCTTCGACATGATCGGAAGTTCGATCTCCCTGTTCTCGCGGATCATCGTCACCACGTTCGTGTCCGTTCCGAAACCGGCACCGGCAACCTTTAAGTTATTTGCCACTATCATATCCAGATTCTTCTTCTTTAATTTTGCCCTGGAATTCTCCAGCATATGTTCCGTTTCCATGGAAAATCCGCAAAGAAACTGGCTGTCCTTTTTGTGCTCACCAAGCCACTTTAAGATATCATCGGTGCGCTCCAGTTCGATCGCCATATCCCCGTCTTTCTTCTTTGTCTTCTCGGTATTCACGAACTTCGGGCGGTAGTCAGCGACAGCCGCGGCCTTGATCACCGCGTCCATCTCATCACTGCGGCTTGTCACGGCCTCAAACATATCTTTGGCAGTGACCACCGGAACAAAGTTTACGAACATCGGCGGCTCCACCTCTGCCGGTCCGGAAACAAGAGTCACGTCAGCGCCGCGGAGAGCAGCCGTCTTCGCGATGGCATATCCCATCTTTCCGGTACTGTGGTTTGTAATATAGCGGACCGGATCGATGGCCTCCCTCGTCGGGCCTGCGGTCACGAGGATCTTCTTTCCTTTTAAGTCTTTCTCGTACTGGACTTCCTTTAAGATATACTGGAGCAGCACCTCCGGCTCCGGCATCTTTCCCGCTCCGGTATCGCCGCAGGCGAGGTATCCGCTTGCCGGACTGATCACTTCCATTCCGTAGTGTTCGCAAATCTTTAAGTTATCCTGTGTGATCGGATTCTCGAACATTCTCGTATTCATCGCCGGGCTGATGATCTTCCTGCAGGTACAGGCGAGAACTGTGGTCGTCAGCATATCGTCCGCAAGGCCATGGGCCAGCTTCGCGATCACATTCGCGGAAGCCGGGGCAACGAGGACAACATCCGCTGCCTTCGCAAGGGAAACATGTTCAACGGAAAATTCAAAGTTCCGGTCAAATGTATCCACCAGGCATTTATTTCCGGTCAGTGTCTCGAATGTAATCGGGTTGATGAAATTTGTCGCATTCCGGGTCATAAGCACATGGACATCTGCCTTCAGTTTTTTCAGTGCGCTGGCGAGATATGCGATTTTATATGCAGCGATACTGCCGCTCACGCATAAAAGTACGGTTTTTCCTGCTAACATTTGGAATCCTCCGTTGTAATTTTAGTCAATTTATGGTAAGATAATTCGAACTTTAAAATTATGAGGAACCTGTCTCACACGTTTCTCATATTCACAGTGACGGCTGGCAAGTCCCGCAAATACGGAACCTTTGATCAACTGCACACGTAAAAACAGTATAACACGTTACTTAGATTTGTGGAAGGAGTTTTCTCAATGATTTTAGCGATCGACATGGGAAACAGTAATATCGTTGTCGGAGGTCTTGACGACAATAAAACATATTTTGAGGAGCGCATCACCACCGATGACCGGAAAACGAGTCTCGAATACGCGATCCTTTTAAAGAATATTCTGGAGATCCATAAAGTAAAGAAAAATGATATCGAAGGTTCCATTATGGCATCCGTTGTCCCGCCACTGAACGCGCCGATCTCTTCCGCCGTAAAGAAGATCACTGGAAAGAAACCGCTTCTTGTCGGTTCCGGAATGAAGACAGGCTTAAACATCAAGATGGATAACCCTAAGACCGTCGGCGGTGACCGGATCGTGGCCGCTGTCGCTGCAAATGCCAAATACAAAGGACCGATCATCATCGCGGACATGGGAACCGCGACAACGCTCGATGTTGTAGACCACGATGGAAATTACATCGGCGGTGTGATTCTCCCCGGTGTAAAGGTTGCCTTAAACTCCCTCGTTTCCAATACAGCCCAGCTTCCGAGGATCAGCTTCGATGTTCCGAAACGCGCAATCGGAAAGAACACCATCGAATGTATGAGAAACGGTATCATGCTCGGCAATGCCGCAATGCTTGACGGTCTGATCGACCGCATGACCGCAGAGCTCGGCGAACCGGCAACTCTCATCGCTACCGGTGGTATGGCAAGATTCATCACACCGCTCTGCACGCATAAGATTACATATGATCCGGATCTTCTGCTCCGCGGACTGATGATCCTTTACCGACAGAATACGGAAACAAAAGACGCGTAAAGCTTCACTGCCGAATGAAATTAATGTTCATTCGGCTTTTTCATTCAGAATCGTCCTCCCCGGCCGATCATAAAAATCGGGATTGCTTTTCGTGGAAAAACAGCCGTTGTGAAACGAAAATAATGAGAAGGGGCTGCCGCACCAATTTTGGCAAGCGGCAGCCCCGTTTTCTATAATCATGTTTCTATTTTATCCCAGTCTTCTCACAAATTCCTCATACCCAAAGGTTTTCACCACACTGCACTCCCCGTTCTCATCCATTCGCGCGATGTACGGCAGGCACATGCCGTTGAAGGTGTTGTTTTTTACCATGGAGTAGATCGCCATGTCCTCGAAATAAAGTCTGTCACCGATCCGGATCTCATGGTCGAAGGAATAATCGCCAATCACATCACCCGCAAGGCAGGTCATGGAGGAGAGGCGATAGGTGTACTGCTTTTCGTCCGCTTCGCCGGAGTCTTTTAACGGCGGGCGGTAGGGCATCTCCAGCACGTCCGGCATGTGGCAGGCAGCGGAAGCGTCCAGGATCAGTGTCCTGATCCCGTTATCCACAATGTCCATGACTTCCGTCACAAGATATCCCGCATTTAACGCCACGGCTTCCCCAGGTTCCACATAGACAGTGACGTCATATGTCTCCTGCATATGGCGAATGCAGCGTTCTAAACGGTCGATGTCGTAATCGTTTCTCGTGATATGGTGTCCGCCGCCCATGTTGAGCCATTTGATATTCGGAAGCTTCAGGTACTTTCCGAATTTTTCCTCCACCGCCTTCAGAGTCGTCTCCAGATCATCCGAGTTCTGCTCGCAGAGGGTATGGAAGTGGATCCCGTCAAGCTTTTCCACGAGATCTTCCCGGAAATTTGCCAGGGTCACGCCGAGTCTGGATCCCGGCGCACATGGATCATAGATCGCGTGGTCACCCTGAGTAGAACACCCCGGGTTTACGCGGATACCGATGCTGACTCCCTTTTCCTTACAGAAGTCCGCGTATTTTTCAAGCTGGGAAAAGGAATTGAATACCAGATGTTCGCAGATATCGGTGATCTCGCCGATCTCTGATTCCTTGAAGGCCGGAGCGAATACGTGATTTTCTTTTCCCATTTTTTCATATCCAAGCTTTGCCTCGAAAAGACCGCTGGCTGTGGTTCCGTCCAGATACTGCCCGATCAGGGGGTACTCGAAGAAGTTCGAGAATGCCTTCTGGGCAAGAAGGATCTTACAGCCGGTGTCGTCCTTGACCTTCTTTAAAATTTCCAGATTCTTCCGAAGCTTTTTTTCATCAATTACATAACATGGAGTTGGTAATTCATTAATCTTCATCTTGTTCTCCAATTACTGACTCGTTTCTGATACACATTTCAGCCCTACCAGAAAACGAAGTTCATTTTTCTACTGCCGTATCACAATACAGCAACACCCCTGACAACTCGTTCCTGCCAGAGGTGTTTTCTGTACTTGAACCTGTTCCACATTCCGCGCTTTTCCTGCATTCATCGCGAATATGCCAAACAGTCATTCATTTTCAAATTTTTATTTCACAATCTCCGGATTCTCATCCACAACCCACGGAAGTCCCCACTTGTTCAGTGCTTCCATATATGGATCCGGATCGAACTCTTCGACGTTGAATACGCCTGCGCCCTTCCAGGTTCCGTCAACGACCATCATGGAACCGATCATAGCCGGTACGCCTGTCGTGTAGGAGATGGCCTGGGAGCCAACCTCTTTGTAACACTCCTGATGGTCACATACGTTATAAATATAGATCGTCTTCTCTTTTCCGTCCTTCACACCGGTAAAGATACAGCCGATATTTGTCTTTCCGACGGTTCTCGGACCTAAGGATGCCGGATCCGGAAGAAGAGCCTTTAAGAACTGGATCGGAACGATCTCCTGTCCGTTAAAGTTTACCGGGGAGGTGGAAAGCATTCCAACGTTCTCTAAGCATTTCATGTGGGTCAGGTAGCTCTGTCCGAAGGTCATGAAGAAGCGGATGCGCTTTACGCCCGGAATATTCTTTGCAAGGGATTCGATCTCCTCATGATGTAAAAGGTACATGTCCTTCTCGCCGACCTGCGGGAAGTTATACTCACGCTTGATCTCCATCGGCTTTGTCTCTACCCAGTGACCGTTCTCCCAGTAGGAGCCGTTTGCGGATACCTCACGGAGGTTGATCTCCGGGTTGAAGTTTGTTGCGAACGGGTATCCGTGATCGCCGCCGTTGCAGTCTAAGATGTCGATGGTGTGGATCTCATCGAAATAGTGCTTTAACGCATACGCGGAGAAGACGCTTGTGACGCCCGGGTCAAAACCTGTTCCTAAGAGTGCCATAAGTCCAGCCTCTTTGAATTTCTCCTGATATGCCCACTGCCAGGAATAATCGAAGTATGCGGTGAAGCCCTCTTCCTTGCAGCGTTTCTCATAGATCGCGCGCCATGTCGGATCGTCGGTGTCCTCCGGCTCGTAGTTTGCGGTATCTATATAGTTCACGCCAGCCTTTAAGCATGCATCCATGATCGTCAGGTCCTGATACGGGAGTGCAACGTTTAACACTGCATCCGGCTTGTAGCTTTCCATTAAAGCCACCAGCTCGTCCACGTTGTCAGCATCCACTTTCGCGGTCGTGATCTTCGTCTTTGTCGTTCCCTGAAGTTTCTCCTTTAAAGCATCGCACTTGGATACGGTCCGGCTTGCGATCATAATTTCTGTGAATACATCACTGTTCTGACAACACTTGTGGATCGCTACGGACGCAACACCTCCGCAGCCGATGATCATTAATCTGCTCATATTTATTTTTCCTCCTCTTTTAAAAGATCCTCAACATACTTCGGCAGCATGAATGCTCCCATGTGAAGATGTGTCGTGTAATACCAGGTTTCGATATTTAATGCATCCCATTCCCGGGGCTTGAAATCCTTGATGGGATGATATTTCTTTGAAGCGAAGCCGAAGAGCCAGTATCCGGACGGACAGGTTGGAATATGTGCCTGATACACACGGCTGATCGGGAAGGAGCGGAATGCCTTTCGGTGCATGCTGCGGCAGGCCAGCTCGTCCTCATCGTAGAATGGGCTTCCGTGCTGGTAGACCATGATCCCATCTTCCTTTAAGGCGCTGTAACAGCTACCGTAGAATTCCTTCGTGAACAATCCCTCTGTATGACCGAAGGGGTCTGTGGAATCGTTGATGATAAGGTCATACTTTGCCTTCTTGTTTCTTAAAAATCTCAGACCGTCATCATAGTGGACTTCGACACGCGGATCATCCAAGGCGCAGGCTACCTCCGGGAAAAACTTTCTTGAAACCTCCACAAACATCTCATCCGTCTCCACGACATCGATATGTTCCACGCAGTCATACTGCAAAAGCTCTTTCGCGACACCGCCGTCGCCGCCGCCGATGATCAGTACGTCCTTCACACACGGATGGACCGCCATCGGCACATGGGTCACCATCTCGTCATAAATAAACTCGTCCTTCTCGGAGAATACGATCTCCCCGTCCAGAGAGATAAATTTTCCAAATTCCTCGGAATCGAACACATCGATCCGCTGATATTCACTCTCCCCAGAAAACAGCTGCTTTTCGATCTTGATGGACAGCTTTACGTTTCCGGTGTGCAGTTCTGAAAACCAGAATTCCATATCTCGTGACTCCTTGTATCGTATTGGCCAAAGCCTGTTTGCAGGCAGACAGCCTGTTTGCCTGCAGCCAGGTCCGGCACCTTAAAAAATTCATGCTATATGTTTGCCAGCACCATCAGATGATCCACCGCCGGATCCTCTGTTCCCTGCATGGAGCATCCCTTTTTCTTCGCATACAGGATATACTGGACCACGTCGTCCGTGATCATCTCACCCGGCGCCAGAATCGGGATTCCCGGCGGATAACACATCACGAACTCCGCACAGACTCTTCCGGAAGATGCTTCCACCGGAACAGAGACCTTCTCGGAGTAGAACGCTTTCTGCGGGGACATCACGACCTTCGGAGAGATATACTCACCGGAGAGAAGTCCCGCGCTGTCCTTTTTGTAGAGACGTTCCACATCATCAAGAGCCCCAACAAGGCGCTCGATATCCTGAATCCGGTCTCCGATGGAGATGTAAGCAAGAATGTTGCTGATGTCACCGAATTCGATCTGGATGTCATACTCGTCGCGCAGGAGGTCATAGACCTCGATTCCCGCAAGTCCGATGTCTCTTGTATACACGGAAAGCTTCGTCACATCGTAATCGAAGATGCTGTCCCCGTTTACAAGTTCTTTTCCGTAAGCATAGTAGCCGCCGATGGAGTTGATCTCCCGCCTTGCGTACTCTGCCATCTCAACGACCTTCGCGAAGGATTCCTCACCGCGGAGAGCCAGATTTCGTCTTGAGATATCAAGGCTGGAGAGAAGCAGGTAGGAGGCGCTTGTGGTCTGGGTCAGGTTGATGATCTGGCGCACATAGTCGGTGTTCACTCCCTTATTTAAAAGAAGAAGCGAGCTCTGTGTCAGGCTTCCGCCGGACTTGTGCATGGATACTGCCGCCATATCAGCTCCCGCTGCCATTGCGGAGATCGGAAGATTCTTTCCGAAATACAGATGGGTTCCATGGGCCTCGTCCGCGAGGACCTTCATGCCCCTCGCATGGGCAAGCTGTACGATTGTTTTTATATCAGAGCAGATGCCGTAATAGGTCGGGTTATTGACGAACACCGCAACTGCATCCGGATTGTCCTCGATGGCCTGTTTTACTTTTTCGACCTGCATTCCCAGCGAAATACCGAGTCTCTGGTTCATCTCCGGATTTACGTAGATCGGGATTCCGCCGCAGAGCACCAGAGCGTTGATGACGCTCTTATGTACGTTTCGCGGCAGGATGATCTTATCTCCGGCTTTTACCACCGAGAGGATCATGCTCTGGACCGCAGATGTCGTTCCACCCACCATCAGATAGGCGCTGGCCGCTCCGAATGCCTCCGCCGCAAGCTCTTCTGCCTCACGGATCACGGAGACCGGATGACAGAGGTTGTCAAGCGGCTTCATCGAGTTTACGTCCAAAGATACGCATTTTTCGCCTAAAAGCTGTACCAGTTCCGGATTTCCGCGTCCTCTCTTATGTCCCGGTACGTCAAACGGGACAACTCTCTTCTTTTTAAATGCCTCGAGCGCTTCATAGATCGGGGCTTTCTTTTGTCTCTCTCTGTCCATGGTTTTGTTCCTCACGCATTTTATTGATTGCGCATCATCTGAATAATAAAAAAACAGATGACGCCAAAACCATCATCTGCTCAAAACGATTCTATTCCATTGGGATCTGGGGCGCGTCACTCCGCTCCCGTCTGCCTCTGACCTTTATCGTTTTTTCCTCCAAGTCTGCAATCGCAAATATATTGTCCCTGCACTTATTGACCGATTCACAAGATGATGTGTTTTTCAAACACTGATTATAAAGTAATCAACTTATAAATTTGAGCTTTTAACTCAATCAATAATGTGGGCTTAACCCCACGCGGCGCTTGACCCGCCTGTCCGATGGGCTTAACTTCCGTAGTCTGTTCTGCGGGAGTGGTCATTACATACATTTGCATGAAAACGATAAATGTCTCTTCACACTATTTTTATCATACATGAAAAACACGGGAACTGTCAAGTAAAAAATATTTTACCGCAAGGGGGCTGACCAGAGTCAGCCATTTTCCCATCTGGTTCTTTCCATTTCAACTCACAGCCCCGCAAGGGGGCTGACACCCGCTCACTTACAACGGCACCGAGCAGCAGCCATTTCAACTCACAGCCCCGCAAGGGGGCTGACTGGCAGCCCGAGCTTAAAGGCAACGTACCGAGCATTTCAACTCACAGCCCCGCAAGGGGGCTGACATCACCTCACTTTAGACAGAGTGGAAAACGCGGATATTTCAACTCACAGCCCCGCAAGGGGACTGACACAGATCCGTGCGCTGAATGTGGACGGAAATATATTTCAACTCACAGCCCCGCAAGGGGACTGACTACCGGAAGGCGATTTACAGCGCACAGGTATACGCATTTCAACTCACAGCCCCGCAAGGGGACTGACGCATTTTACACCGATTGTAAGATGCTTCGTTCTATTTCAACTCACAGCCCCGCAAGGGGACTGACCAACGTCTCCAAAAGCTACCAGAGCCTTGATTCTGAATTTCAACTCACAGCCCCGCAAGGGGACTGACGAATAAAAAATTTATATTCGCACATACTACAAATATTTCAACTCACAGCCCCGCAAGGGGACTGACTTCTTCGCCGCCTGTATCAGCGTATGTATTTGCTCATTTCAACTCACAGCCCCGCAAGGGGACTGACTCCATTCATCCGTTATTCCCTCCTTACCCAATATCATTTCAACTCACAGCCCCGCAAGGGGACTGACTGGCAGCATCACCAACAACAACGCTTATGATTTATTTCAACTCACAGCCCCGCAAGGGGACTGACTAGCGCGGCTTGCGTCTGCTACATGTTCGATCTTTATTTCAACTCACAGCCCCGCAAGGGGACTGACGAAACCCTAAGTGGTATGTTAATCTCTGGAGGTATTTCAACTCACAGCCCCGCAAGGGGACTGACCATAGCCGCCCACAAACACACATATAACAGCTATATTTCAACTCACAGCCCCGCAAGGGGACTGACGGCAAGTACAGAAGCCCAAAAAAGAGCAACTATATTTCAACTCACAGCCCCGCAAGGGGACTGACCTGGTTTTTTAACCATTTCCTTTTCTTCCATAGTATTTCAACTCACAGCCCCGCAAGGGGACTGACTTGGCGGTGAAGATGATTCCCTTTTCTCCGTTATTTCAACTCACAGCCCCGCAAGGGGACTGACTATTCCGGCCGATACCCGTGGGACTCTTTATAGGATTTCAACTCACAGCCCCGCAAGGGGACTGACTTGCCATGATCGCGTCACACTTCCAGTTGTTGGAATTTCAACTCACAGCCCCGCAAGGGGACTGACGACCCCGGCAGCAGGCAAGCGGAAAATTCCAATGACATTTCAACTCACAGCCCCGCAAGGGGACTGACGGACGTAGAAAAACGGCGTTGACTGGGAGCCGATATTTCAACTCACAGCCCCGCAAGGGGACTGACAGCAATTTTAGCCAAAAATATTGCCTGACCAAAATTGTTTTTTGTATTTATTTCACATATTTCTACTAATTTCCCCTCGCACTTTCAGGATTTCCATGGCCTTTAGGCTAAGATTTGCCTGTTTTTTCGGTGCGAATGTCCCGAGGTTTTTCTGTATACATGCTTCTCGCACTATAATAGCAGCGTTTCCGTAACATCAAATCCCGGCTTAGCGCCAATATGTTCTACCTTATTTTTGTATTTCTCACCCAGATAATAGAATCTCAGACTATCTACGTCTTTGTCGATGAGATTTTCAAGTATGTTTTTCACCTGTCTGCATTTTGCTGCATCCATCTGACATTCAAATACAGAGTTCTGCACTCTCTGCCCATAGTTGGTGCATTCCTTCGCCACCTGACGCAAACGTTTTCTTCCTGCTGCCGTCTGTGTATTCACATCATAAGTAATCAAGACCAGCATTTATTCACCTACTTCCAGAAAAACGGCGGATATTCATCCAGATCGCCTCTTAAATATCTCGCCAGCAACATGCTCTGAACATAGGGAGCCATTCCCCATTCGATTTTTTCGTCCAGAAACGGATGTTTTATAGTTTCCTGTTTTTTAGCCTGCCAGGCAGATAAAAATACTTTTCTTCCTTCCTCTGTCATAATGACTGCTTCGTTTTCTTTTTTGATAAAATATTTTTCCTTCATGATCTTTTTGTTGATCAATGTTAAAACAAATCGGTCAACCATGACACTGCGAAATTCTTCCATAAGATCCAGTGCCAGAGACATACGGCCGGGTCTGTCTGTATGAAAAAATCCCACATACGGATCCAGACCAACCGCTTCCAGTGCTGCTCCGCACATGCCGGCAAGCAGCGAATATCCAAAAGACAGCATTGCATTAACATAATCCAAAGGAGGTCTCTTATTTCTTCCGTGGAAATAAAACACATCCTTTTGCTGCAGGATCAGATCATCGAAGACAGAAAAATATACAGAAGCCGCTTCTCCCTCCAGACCTAATAGCTCATCCGCATGTTCACAAACTCTTATTCTTCCCATACTCTGTGCCAGAAACATTGACTTATTTTTTATGTTTTCCGTATCCAGACGTATGGAGTGATCCCGCACAGCCCGTTCCAGGATCCATCTTGAATTATGTACTTTTCCGAGGATAAAATTTCTTGCAATATGTACGCTCTCATCTTTATTATCACTGATTCGGTATTGCTGCTTTCTCAGTGTTACATTTCCCTTGACTTCACCTGTAACTCTGGCAAGAAATCTTCCGTTCCCGGACATAAAAGAAAGGCTTATATTTCTCTGTGCACATGCTCCCATAAGTGCCGGACTGGCTCCGGTATATCCAAATGTAACGATTGCCTGCAGATTATGCAAAGGAATTCTTCCGATTTCCTTTTGGTCTTCCAGAACGACCACATTTTCACCATCCAGTGACAGATATCTGTTGCCGGTGGTTACATACAATGTATTTAACAATCTTTTCATTCTTGTTCCTCATCTGCAATGATCCTATCAATATATCCGGAAACAGATTTCTTCTTGTTCAGAATCGGAAGGCATATATCCTTCAGAGAACAGGCGTTACATCGGGTGCCTGTTTTTACCTTTGGCGTGTACCGCTGCTCATAGTATTTATGCATCTCCTCAAATACCCTCCGAACCTTATCTCTGATTTCATCTGTAAATTCCACCTTCATGCGATGCCTTATCTCACCGTAAAAAATATATCCATAGGATATCGTGCAACATAGCATTTCCTCCAGACACATCGCCTGCGCCGCCAGCTGAAGAATATCAGAATCATCTGTTTTGGGCTTTCCTCTTTTGTATTCTACCGGAATCGCCTGATAAGATCCCTCCTTGCCTGCCAGACGGATCCCATCATTGACCTTATGAAATTCCACCACATCACACTCGCCGCTCACTCCCATTTCCCGGGAGTGAATCGGCAATGCGCGCACGACCAAAAGATCACCTCGTTTTTCTTTCATCTCTGCATCGTGTGCTTTTTCGTGAAGGATTTTCCCTTCTACTGTTCTGACATTTTCCTGCCACTGCATCTCTATATATGCCAGTGCCCACTGTCTTCTGCAGAACTCAAAGTGCTGGATTCCGGATAGCTGGAGGAAATCCTCCTCCTGAAACAACGCTAAAACACCTCCGGTTCTTTACATCCGTCTACATGCCATGTGATCTCATAATCTGAAAACTCTTTCGGACGTTCCTTTTTGGCCTTAATGTCAAAGCCTCTCTGGATCCTGCCACTGGAGATCTCCGGTGTCTTAGCATCATGCTGCCACCAGTACATCCTGCAGACATCCACACTTCCTTCCGGTCTGGCAGAAGAAGCATCGTTTTCAAACAAGGTTTTTAATGCCTCCTTCAGAACTTCTGCGTCCTCCTGACTGAATCCCGTCTTTTCCGCAAGCTGAACATTGACGCTTCCCATCACTTTATATACTGCAAAACCCACTCTGTGTTTTGTACCCATAGTATCGGAAGCCTTACTCTCTTTTCCGGATTCACTGTTCACGCTCTTTGTGATCTGCATGCTGATAATGTCGATGGGGGAAAGGCTGATTGCCTGATGGATGGAAACAGGGCCCCTTACTCCAAAGGACACAGGAATCCCTTTAAATGCAAACACCTGTCCAAAAGTTCTTACATCCAGCCATTCCTTGCAGGCGATTGCTGCACAGACATCACGATTGGCTTTCTTTGGGTCAGCGATCTGGGCCTTCAGCTCCGCACATCCATCGGCACGGTCCTTCAAGCTGCTGTAGGAATCGTCCGCCCGGTCATCGGACTGCACAAATATTTTCTGCCCGAGATCCTGGAATCGATTTCTTATTTTCCTTTTGATGCAGACATCTGATATTTCACCATAGCCATCCATGCTGATCCTCGGACGGTTTCCGTTTAACGGATCACCATTGGGATTGGCATTGTCAACACTCACAAATAACGTAAAATCGATTTTCCCCTTTAACTCGCTCATCATTATTCCTCCTCTTTTTCATTAAACTTTGTCTTTTTTGATGTCAGCTCATAGGCCTGATGATGAAAGCCTAACAAATATAATCCATCCAGCTTGCTGTTATCACCAAAGCTGTCCACATCGAATAAGCCATTGATCTCATGCAGCAGGTTTTCATAAAAACGTCGCTCCGGAAATTCCAGTTTATACATATAGGGCTGGATATTTTCCTCGATCATTTTCCATGTTTCAAAGGGTCTCTGCGAAAAAGTGCTCATATATCTCTTTGCATTCGTCACTCTCGCCTTATCCTTCTCATCATACGTGCGGTATTCGATCCTGTCCGCAACTGCCAGCAAGCGTCCGTATAAATAACTTCTGTTCGTTTCTTCCTTATCTAATGCCACAGTCCATTCCTCCTGTTCATTTTCTTTTTTCCATTTTTTTACCAGCGAACAGGCCAAAGTCAAAACCCGTTCCCAGTTATTTCGATCCTTATAGGCCAACGGCGTTGAGGCCTTCTGCACCGCGCGGTTCACATAATCGTAAGGGATCCTGTGTCCACTCCAGATACAGGGAAGCAGTCTTTTCGCAACCTCTGCATACATTCTTTTTCCGTTTGCGTCCACGATCGTAAGTGTTCCTTTACTTTCGATACCAAATAAAATATCTGCGATATCCTTAACTCCGACCATACCGTAAAACTGTACTCTTTTTTTGTCTTTCCATTTCGTGTGGATCCAGCCACAGCTTTCATGCCACTTTTTAATATTTTCCAGATATTTTGCAGAATCCAGAGTTGCCTCCTCCACCATCGACAATCTTCCCGGGGTCGCTGCATCAAAGCTGAGCAGGATCATTGATGACGTATTCTCGATCTTCTGCCCATATCCCCTGATCGCCTTATAAAAGTTTTCGGCAGTAATCGCATTCCCATCGGATACTGCACTCTCATCATTTTCCTCGTCATCCCAGTCATCCTGTTCTTCGTCATACTCAGATGCGATATCCTCCGTATCCGCATTCCATCTCGGCATGCTTGATCGATTGGATTCCCATGTTACGATGACCAGCGTATCGAAAAAGGTTCCCTGCTTACGGATGATCCACTTCAGGGCATTATGTATCTTCTGGGATGTTTCATTTCCTACTGCAAAGGCTTCCTCTTTACTGACAAAGCGTCCCCGATAAGTAAAATTCTGGCTGTCATTTGCAGAGATCAGCTTTGCGCCATCTCCTTCATTGCGGATCTTTCTGGAATGGAGATATGAAATAGCCTCTGTATTTCCGGTAAGATAACAAAGTCCCTGTTCTTTTTCCCTTGAACGAACATAGCTTATATAACGCTCCTGCAGGCTTCTGTCTTTCCAGCACTCATCCGGGCACGTTTCAAACACGCCTGAGCTTTCCGGCCGGATAATAAAACGTACAAATGCCTTTGCCTGCTCGATCCCCTGAAGCTTTTCCTTATCATCGATCTTTCCCTGTTCATTCAGCTTGATGATCTTCTGATCCGAAAGATCCCGGATCAGGCTGTTCTTTTTCAGGTACTGATAAACGGCCAAAACCTTCTCATGGCTGAATTCTGATTCCGCCCATTCCTTCAGCTGGGAAATATATAATTGGTAACAGACCCCGTCATCCTTATAATACTTCGTGTAATCTCCCGCAAGATACCTCAGATTATCGCACAAAGGATGGGGCTCCTTTCCCGCTGTACGGCTTCCGGATTTTTCTGTGACCGGTATCACAGTCAGCTTGTCCTCCGGACTTACAAGCTTTGCCTCCATAAAGTTTCCATTCCTGTCGATGGTTACCTCGATCTGTGCGGTTACTGTCGTATGGAACGGTGGCAGAAGAACATAAGGCATATCTCCCCGATATTCAATGATCCCTACTTTATCACTGTTTATTTCATACAGATCGATCAGTTCATTTACCCAGCTCACTCCTCCACCTCCTCACCGGCAAATTCTTCTAGTCCGGTAAAATTGCCTTTTCCGAAGACCTTGCGCTGCATTTCCCTGATGTGTCTTTTCTGGGTACACTCCTCGGGTCTTAAAAATTCAATGATCCCGCCTTTCTTCATTACCGGTTTCCAGAAGCGTACCGTCATCTTTCCTTTATCTTCGTCTAAGACCGCTTCCTCTGCGTAGGTGATCCCATGATACATGAAACCATAATCCACTTCTCCGGTCATGGTATCATAATAGCTCTCTCCCTCGCCGAATACGCACGGCTCCTCGAAAGCCTGACACTCTCTTGTTCCAAGGAAAATATCCCTGCGCCCGCCTCGATTTACCATTCGCTTCGCCATATTGTGGTACTTGTTCTCATTTCTGTCCTCCGCCAGCTCCGGATGATTATAATTCATCTCGAAATGTGCCCGCACCTGATATCGTACATCTTTTAAGTAGGTATAATATGCAAGCTCATTGCCGCCATTATATGCGATCGGGCGGATCCCTTTTGTTTCTGTCTGGATCGGATTCATCACTCTGACAGCATCGATGATCCATAAGATGGTTGGCTTCCAGAAAATGCTTTCCACGATTCCCCGCAGCGCCTCATACGTTGGGATATGATAACTGGTTTTCTCGCCGCCGACACGAAGTACAGGATCTGAAAAAAGCGCATACGGACCATATACTTCAAATTCGATCGTATTTCTGTATTTTTTCACCGCTCTCACCTCCTTTAAATTTCACAAAATCCCATTTCAGGCTCATCCACAACACCCGCTTTCTTATCATAATATCCATCACATAATACCAGAATCCCTTCCTCCTTTTCGTATATGGCATTCCCCAGTTTATTTTTCCTGTTTTCTGAGATGCCAACGGTATATCTCTGTAATTTTCTCAATATCTTTTTCTTTTCTGCTTCCGTCTGTGTTTGAGACAGCTCCTCAAGCAGCCGCTTCGGTTCATTTCCATAGGGAACTACGACACTGATTTTGTGGGTATCAGTGATGACCTCAAACTCACGTCCGGCCGTTAAAAATGCCTGTGGAAGCTTTGTATGGATCTTTCTTTCATATTTTCGATAATATTGGTTTTGTCCTGTCTGATTTTTCCCAAGAAGATCGGTCAAGGTCATTGTCACTCCGCTCACCTCGACCGGATATTTCGTTTCCAGCTCTCGTAATTGTGAGTAATAAGCAGAATAATAGAATTTTATGGCCGCCTCCGAATCGAGGGCGCCCTCATCAAGATCAAAACTATGTAAGACCTTCTGCAAAGCTGCCTGTGCATCTCTGATTTCCCGCAAGTGCTCCAGATGCTCCGCATCATCAGACATCTGAACAATATAGACCGCTCCCATTTTTCCAAGCTCCTTATGACGATTGCATCTTCCGGCAGCCTGAATTACGTTATCTAATCCCGCCTTTGACCGGATCACACAGCCAAAGGAAAAATTAACGCCCGCTTCCACCACCTGTGTACTGACACAAATGATCTTTTTTTCTCTTTTTTTCAATGCACGCTTTATTTCCTTCAGCGTATCCAGCTTGTGCTGCGGACACATATTATTGCTGAGATGAAAGATCTCATATTCATCCGAACAGCTCTCCTCCAGCCTTCGGAATACCTGAAATGCACATGCGGTAGTATTTACGATCGCTAAAGTACTCCGGTATTCTTCGGTTTTCTCAAGTATAAACTCCTTCAGATCTTCGGTTTTCATCCCGCCCGGATAACGTTCTGTTTCATCGATGATCTCTGCCCGTTTAAAAACCTCTGCATATTTTTCAGTTTCCCTTGACATTTCCCTGCATTCACATATATTATTTTCCTTAAGAGGAGCCAGCGTCGGCTGTGTCGCAGAACATAATACAACCGTTGAACCGCCAAACTGCGTAAGGAAATTTACCGCCAGATTAAAAAGCTCCGTACATTTTACCGGAAATGCCTGCACCTCATCAAATATGATAATACTATTGCATAAATTATGCATTCTGCGAATGCAGGACTTGCGATCGGAAAACAATGTATTCAGGATCTGTACTGCTGTTGTTACGATGATCGGTGTGTCCCAGGTTTCCGTGAGATCGCGATATCGTTCTTCCTCACCATCCTCGCAGATCACGTTGCAATGATGCTCCAAAACAACCGAGGGCATTCCTACCGCACTTCTTATTTCTTCCGCATTCTGTTCCAGTATGGAATTATAGGGTGCTATATAAATAATCCTCTGCTTCTTCTGTTTTTCGGCATGATATAGAGCAAAACGAAGACTGCTCAAGGTTTTTCCGGCAGCAGTCGGTACGGTCAAACGATATCGTTTTTCCTCTGATTCTGCAGCCGCTCTGCAGGAATCCGATATCTCCTGCCGAACATCATTGAGCTGATTTCCCTGATCCGGATTTTTCCGAACTTCATTTTCCATATACTGTTCAAAATTGCAGATACATTCCTTCCATATTCTCTGCGTTTCTTCCTGCGAAAATCTTTTCTCAATAGGGATATCCTGAAAAAAACAGCCCGTATCTGTCCAATCCCCATCGATCAGCAGCGATAATGCGACCCTCAGATACATTCCCAGATAAAAATATCTGCTCCCGTATTTTTTTCCTGTGGAATCACAATTCTTAACAAAATCCCCTATCTTTTGAAGCATGATCCGGTATGACTGATCTGCCTGCTCTCCAATCTTCTCTAACAGTTCTCTATCATAAAGCTTAAAAAAACTTTCTTTGATACGGGAATACTCAATCTCTTTTTTCAAGCGCCGTTCCTGCAGCATCTGGCCATTTTCTAAATTAATACAATCCTCCAGCCCATGATGAAAGTAGATCAACGTGCTGATAAATTCCGAAGCCGGGTTTCCCCTTAATAGCTCTAACGCAATCCTTCCTCCGGCGGTGGAATGATCCAATCCATACTGATGAGCCTCGTCCCCTCGCGCAAGGATATTTCTAAAATCCGCCTGATTTTCCGTACCGAGCTTTCCCGCATCGTGAAGGAATCCTGCCAGCTCTACAATACTTTTCAGTTCCGGAAGCTCACATATCCGGGAGGAAAAGCAAGCCACATTCCCCGAATGCTCCTGCATGAATTGGCATCTTTGGGATTTATGATCCACATGTGCCAGCTTTTGATAAGCCGGATTTTGATCCTGCAACTGCTCCCGCAACTGATTCTGCTGCTGATTCTGCTGTTCAGAAAGCTTGATCTTCGCACTTTTCATTTTGCCTCTCTCCGTTTATCTGCCTCTTATTTACTGTAATTTCATCATAGTCCCTTTGTCTTAAAAAGTCAATGTATTATATAAATTTATAATAATATAAATTTGTTATTGAATGGGGATGACAAATTTAAAAAAGCAATCGAATCATTTCAATTCAATTGCCTTTTTATAAATATATAACAATATTTTTCAACTCACAGGCTTTCGCCTGACTCGCAGCAATGACAGCGAGAACGGTGTTGTCCTGTTTCCGATGCCGATTAATGCTTTTTTATTATAGCGTTCACCGAAACGCTTGACAAGCTTAATTTTAGCGGATTTCTTCCTGCGAAAAATAAGTAAATAGAAATAAGTAAGTAAAATAGAAATCCGGAAGGATTCCCAAAGCCTGCGGATCCATTCCGGATTATTCTATACTTAGTGCAAGAGCATCTCTCCGCGAAGATGCGCAGTGATTCTGATAGAAGCATGTCAGCTTCGCTGACCAGAATCACGCGCCAAGTCCCACGGAGGTTCGGCTTGAAGCTCGCTTTACTGCTTGCTTCTTCCGTCCCAGACACCGTTTTTATCTACATAGTATCCGTCCGGTGTCCTTTGTCCGGCGTACATGATCCCTCTCTTTCCATCGGAAATCGGGTTAAAATAGTACCATGCTCCATCGAGAAGCACCCAGCCGGTCTGCATGCCGCGTTCCAGGTCCATATAGAACCACCCGCTGTAATCTTCATCTCTTAACCAGCCTGTCTTGGCATAGCCAGCTTCATCAAAGGCCCACCAATTTCCGTTGATCTGCTCCCAGCTATGCGAAATATCACCGGAATCACGTACGATACCCTTCGGATAGGTATTATCTGCAAAGCGTAACCACCAGCCATGCTCATCCATCATCCAATGGCTCTTTCCGTCATTGACAAAGCTGTTTGTTTCTCCTGTGATAATTCCTGCCATACTGTCGATCGTTCCTTTGACTGAATCGTGGCTGACTGCACCGCTGCCGGAGGTTTTATCCTTACCGGAGGACGGGTTGTTGCGACTTGGTATTTCCGGCTCATCCGAAGCATCTGAATCATCCGTTCTGTTCGATTCGTTCGGCTTGCCTGCTTCGCCTGGTTTTCCCGTTTCACCCGGTTTGCCTGTTTCGCCCGGTTTTTCCGTTTCACCCGGCTTTTCCGTTTCGCCCGGTTTTTCCGTTTCGTCCGGCTTATCTTCCGTTGCTGTCACTTCTGCCATACCGGTCATTGCTGCGATCTCATAACGAGCGGAGGCCCATTCATTCGGTGTAAATACCACCTCGTAGCTATGGGTGCCCGCCTGTGCCGTTAAGGCCGGATCCTTCCAGGAAAAGCTTCCGTATTCAGTGCTTCCTCCTGATAAGGCAGAATCACTCAGAGGACTTCCCGCCTTCACCGATGCTGCCGTCGGCCAGGTGATCTGCGGTGCAGCCACCTTTCCGATTGCGAAGGTATGCGCAGCCGGAGCAGGCGTGTTGTATTTGGCCGCCCACTCATCATAAGTGTCAAAATCAAACTCGGCTGTCATCCGGTGCGTTCCTACGGATGCGACTCCCGGCTTTGTCAGGTTGAGAACCGCAGTTCCAGTTTCCCCTACAGGGATCGTATCCGGAACCTGATTTCCATTATCATAGAAGCGGATCTTACCCTGCAGCTTGTCACCATACGCTCCCTGAATACTTGCAATGATATCAAAATCATCCTCGTAGGTTCCGAGAATCCCTTCCGGCTGCTGCGCTCCGGTACTCCGGTTCACAGCCGTTAAGGCAAGGGTGAGTGTTCCTTTTTCAATGGTGATCGTTCTCTTTGCCGGTGTGCTTGTGCCAAGGTAATTTGTTCCCTCTGCCATGGTGATGCTTACCTCTGCGGAACCAGTGCCTTTGATGGTCACCTGACCCTGTTCGTCCACGGTGAGAACATTTGCATCGGAGCTTGTATAGGTCAGAGCTCCATCTCCCACTACCTTCACACCTGTCAAGGAAAAGCTGTCATCTCCATAGGTTTTTTCTCCAGTCCATGCTTGCGGATCGATTGAAATCGAACCCTGTATCCGATGGATGGTTCCGGTCTGAGCTGGATATGTGATAAGGTAATTCTGCAGATTCACTGTGCTCTCACCCGTCTCAACCCTTGCCTTTGAGGAATCAATGGTTACCGCCTTACCGGTTCCGGCATTGGCATCTTCAAAGCTTCCTTTCAGGCCACTGATAGTATAGCTCTGACCCGAAGCTCCTATTTTTACCGTCGCCTCTAATGCGATATCGGTACTTCCGTCATAGGACTTTTCAATGGGTGTCTTAACAACTGCCTGCAACTCTATCGGAGATATCTCCGGAATCACACTTTGGGTCAAAGTTTCTCCATACTGCCCTTCCGATGCTCCCTCCGGGCTAAATTCTACCTGATATGCAGTGGTTCCCGTTACCTCCGGATAAATTGAGGAAGCGGATGTTCCGCTCTGATCCGTACTGAACTTCCATGTTCCTGAAACCGGTGATCCACTATAATTAACGACCCGAAATCCCTCTGCCAGCTGTACCGGAATCTGATCAAGTGTCTGTCCATAGGTTCCCTTCGCTTCAAAGGATACAGTGCCGGAGCCGCCGATCTGTAAGATATCCGGCGTTGTCACCGATAAGCGATCAGCCGGCTTCGATGCAAAGTCGCTGTCTGTTGCTTTCACACGAAGGGTTACATAATAGGTTTGAGCCGGAGTCAGACCATTAAACCGATTACTAAACTGATTCCCTGACTGCCACTGAAGCTCACTATCCGCAGATTTTGAAATTCCGTACTCACAACCGGAAACGGGCTGTCCCTTTACCCTGATAGAGTAGCTGTCTTTCGTTACATCTGTTCCCTGTATCTGGGCCGGTTTTGCCGGTCTTACCGGAATCTTTATCTCGACTGCTTCACCTTCTGTGGTGGAACCTGCGGCTGCCTTGCGCACATACAGAGTAATCTCTGTCGCACTCTCCGGCTGTTTATCCAGAATTTCTGTCAGAGGAGCCTCGCCGCCTGCCCGGATTCTTGTCCAGGTTGTGGCATCCTGAGATTCCGCATATTCCAGCTCATACAGAGCCGTATTTTTCAGGACTTCCCTTTGATAATCAATAGAGGTCTGTTCACGCTCTAATACATTCTCATCCTTGCCTGCCTCAACCTTTCCGGTAAATTCCACACCGCCAAAGGAGGCTTTCACTGCCTCCGAAGCCGGAAGGTACATATAGAGCTTTCCGCTGGAATCTGTCCGGACATCCTTAAAGCCGTAGGTGCTTCCTTCACCTTCAATACCTGCTTTTTCAACCAGTGTATTATTCTCATAGATACCGGTCAGATCCGCTGTGGTGTAATAAACCGGGTCATCCTTCCCGTCTTTTGGTGTATTCTTCTGCCACGTTTCGCCTACCTTTTCCCAGCCATAAATGATCGGTCGCTTTATATATCCATTCGCCCCTATCAAACAGATCGTTCCACCCTTAATCTTCACATCAGTTGGTGCCTGTGTATTATCATTTTTTCCCATCCCAATATGGGCGATTGATCTCTCCCATGACTCCTTAATATCCAAGCAGATTGTGCCGCCGTCAATCAGCACCTTCGATGAACTGGCATTACCACTTCCGATGCAGGCTCCCTGTTTAGAATAGGCTGTAATCATTCCGCCATGAATCTCAATCTCGGCAGTTATCGCCGGTTTACTACGGGCATATCCAATACCACTTCCAATTCCGGCACCGTTCTCCGAGCTTGCATTCACCGTTCCGCCTTCTATCACGATTTTACCGGTTCTTTCCTGGCTATCAGCACTTCCTGTTCCGATTCCGGCACCCCAACTACCTTTTGCAGTTACAACTCCTCCGCTAATCCGTATTTCTTCTACACTTTTTCCTGCCGAAGCACCGATGGCAGCTCCCCTAGGATTGTAATCCGTCATTTTTGCAATTACAGTTCCCCCCTTGATGTGAATGATTCCTGTATCCTGTCCTACATTTCCTCCAATTGCTGCACCCGTCTTGCTTACCTTTGTGTTATTGAGCACCTCTATGGAGCCCTGCTGTTCCGGTTCACTGTCAATCGTAAGCTTCGCACCTTTTGCCACGCTGATGCCGGCAGATGAAGAAGAATTCTCTGATGTATTAATCGAAATCTTGTTTTCCCCTTCCAGATAGGTGATCACCTGGGACTCTCCGTTTATCTGAATCGGTGCGATAGCCTTTTCCGGTGTAATCGTAAGATTCTTTAATACGAGCTTTAGTTCCCTGGAAGCTGGGATATCCACGGAGAGATGATACTTCTCTACCTTATTCCCAGATGAAGTGATCCGATAGCATTTATCATAGGACTGGTCTATTAGCTTTGCTGTAACCGCCTGGCCGGAAGCATCTCTTTTAGAATATAAAATTGTCAGCTGACTATTTTCCTCTAAAAAAGATATATTTCCAAGGGACAGATCCAGCTCTCCCTCCAGTGCCTCTGCCGCATTTAATACGATGATATCCGTTCCGGCAGCCGCTGCCTTTACCATTTCGCTGTTCAGGGTAAAGCTTCCACCGGAGCTGCCTAATTCTTTGATGCCTGTATTTATCACAAACCGGTAATTTCCGGCCGGAAGATATGCCAGAGCAGATGCATGATTGCCTGCTTCTGCATCGATTGTCAGCTTCCCGTCAAAGGCAAACTGGCCTTCGTCCTGCTTTAATTCCACCGGAGCTTCTGAGACAGCTCCAGCCAGCCGTCCGGCTGTCAGGGATACGTTCTCTGCCGCCTGCACCTTTGATGAATAGAAGTGGAACCGGACAGGATACAGGGGTTCTCCGATGGTAAGGGAAAGCTTCGTTTCCTCCTCTGACTTCATCGTGAGGGATCCTGTTACTGTAAAGCTATTCGTATTTTCTCCTTCCCCTCCTTCTTCCTTTACCTGAACCGATACCGGAACCACTCCGGACAGAGGCGTATACCAGCTGACTTTATCAGTCTTTAGCTGATAACCGGAAGCTTTTTGAGATAAATAGGTTACTACATCCGGTGCAGTGCCGCCTTCGCTTGCTTCTTCCCCCAACCGAGCCGTCAGTGTATAATTCTTATCATTCTTCAAACGGCCATCATGGATAGTCAGATCCATTGTCTTCTGGTAGGCAGTTTTTCCAAGTGTGACGGAGATGGTTTCATCCTTTCCTTTGTTTAAAGCAACCCTTCCCTCCATCGTCTTACCTTCCCCGCCCCCGGAAGGCTTCAGCACTACAACCATCTGCATATTTCCAGAATGGCCTATCCACTGGGTTATATCCGGTATCGTTCCCCTGAATCCGGAGACGGTCATCTGAGTGCTTGTTTCATAAACCGGAGTTGCTTTTTCTGTATCATTTTCCCGATACAGGGATATGTCCGCCGGATAGGTTCCATCTGGTAGCTGGTTATCATATGCGGAGATCCGGAATGTTTTCTTCCCGTAGGTACAGTCTCCCCGGGGCTCAATTTTGCTTTCAAGCGGCAGCTCTAACTGCACCTCCTCGGAAATAGTGACACTGCCGCCTTTCATGCCATTTCCAGACAAAGGCTTTAACACTCCATAACCAATATTTCCGCCCGTTACCTCCACAGATCCACTTAATATCCGGATATCGCCACAGGATAATTGTAAACCATCCACTCCATTCCATCCGGTGCCGATGGCAGCTCCCGGATATCCTAATTCGCCATTATTATAAGAAGATACGGCTATATTGGGAGCTTCGCCTTCCGTCCCGCCGATCACGATGGTGTCTACACCTCCACCAGCTCCGCCTCCGATTCCGGCTCCTGTCTCCCTTCCTCCTGCTGCGGTTATCCTTCCGCCCAGTATTTCAATGGTTCCGCCGATTCCATACAGACCGGTTCCGATTCCGGCTCCTCCATGATAACGCGTCGATTGGGAAACCTGATAAGCTCCACCTTCAGCTACAATGCTTCCACCCTTGATTATAATCGTTCCTGTCCCATAGTTCTTATCTGCACCTTCGTAACCTGTTGTTCCGGGTTTTCCTCCGATACCGGCGGCCCCATAGGCGCCTCCCACTGCCTTCAGACTTCCGGTACTCTGCTCCGTAATAACCAGCGTTGCATCTTTTCCCACCTCAATTCCGGCTCCTTCATCCAGTCCCACAAGTTTATTGGTTCCTTCTAAGGTCAGATTCAGCTGGGCATTGCCTTTCAGGTAAATACCGGCCAGATTCCATCCTCTGGCTCCATCAGATTGGATCGTTACATCTTTAATCGTCAGATCGACCGTAACATTATCAATTGTGATACCGCCCTTGATGTCTGTATATGTAAACTCTGGTCGGTTGGTAGGGCAATAGCTGCCGGTTATGGTTTTTCCATTCAACTCATTTTGGTTAGCGCTATTAATGAGCAGCGGCTGATTATTCAGGTTATGCTCCTCGCCTGCCAGAGTCATCAGCTGCATCTCTCCTACGAGAACGCAGATTTCCGGAAGCTCTGCCTCCTCTCCCACCGGATATTCCTCCGGCAGAACCGGTGTGAAGACATAGGCACAGCCGTTGTAGTCCTGGTTCGCCTCATAATAGCTATTCCAAGTCTTATCGGAGGTTTCGATAGGCTCTCCGTCCTCGTTAAATTCTTCAAAATAGTCCTGTGGGGAGATCCCGCCGTGAAATTCCGGATAGTCGCTCTCATTGATATCCAACTTCCAGGTCACGCCGGAAATCCTGCTGATATCCTCATCTGCATCCGTCTCCAAGCTTTCTTTTTCGGTGTCAGCTTCCGCATCTATCTGCTGTTCGCCTTCTGCTTTTGGAGCATCCTCTAAAGTTTCCTGCTTCATCCGAACCTCCAGAGTATCCGGAAGGATGATATCGCTTTCTTTGGCACCCAGAGAGAGCTTCTGTACCGCAATAGCCTCATCCAGCCCCAGAAACGCTTCTATCTTTGCTCCTGTTGCTGTTCCGTTTGGTGCTCCGTTTATTCCGGCCTCGGTTCCTGTTATTGCTCCGTTTGCCCCTGCCTCTGCTTTGTTTGTACCTGACTCTGCTCCCGCTTCTGCTTTGCCTGTATCTGCATCTGCCCCTACTTCTGCTTTGCCTGTATCTGCATCTGCTCCTGCTTCTGCTTTGCTTGTACCTGACTCGCCGCGGTTATCTTTTACTTCCGCATTCGACGGAGAAGCATCCGACGGAGAGGCTTTTAATGCAGATTTTTTTAATGCAGCTTCTTTTTCTGCTGTTTCCGCAGTATCATCTGCTCCCGTTTCAGCCCCAATCCGCTGCAGCGAACCGGCCGCCATTGCCTGCGGCTGCCATTCACATGTATTCCATATTAATATAGCTGACAATGCAGCTGCTAAAATTCGTTTCGATTTTTTTCTCATACCATTTTCCTCCCATTGAGACAAATTTGCTATTACTACCACCAAAAAGCGTTGGAAGTCTTCTCGACTGAGATAAACATCAAGTTCCCGCAATATTTACATTTTTCGCATAATCTTCTATACTAATAGTATATCAATTACGTGTTTTTCTGAAAACCACCTCGACGCAAATGGTCAAACCTCGACCTAATTGGTTCAGAAGCATCGTGGTGAAGGGAGTGCTGCAATTATGATGCATATTGCTATTGTGGAAGATTGCGTTTTCGATCAGAAGCATCTGATCGATTTAATACAGAAGAATTTCGAGAATCATGGAGAAATGGCTGATTTTACCTGCTATGAGAGCGGTGAAGCATTCTTAGAGGCTTTCCGCCCCGGTCTTTTCAATGCTGTATTTATGGATATCATGCTTGCAAAAAACGGCCTGAACGGGCTTGAAACAGCCGAAAAGCTTCGAGCTGTTGCCGCGCGGATCCCTCTTATCTTTGTGAGCAATGAGCGGGATTATTCCCTTGAAGGATACCGGGTACATCCGCTCGACTACCTCTTAAAGCCGGTGGATGCGGACACACTGGCCTGGTGTCTCAATGAGATCCGCACTTTTCGGGCCGAACCAGCTTATATTGAGATTCAGGCTGTCCTTGGACAGGGGCAGTCATCCTGCCAGCGGATTCTTCTGGATGATTTTCTATACGCGGAAACGCAGAATCACCGCCTGATCATCCACACGTTAAAGGGGGATGTTGCCACGCGCCTCTCCTTTTCGGATCTAATGGCGCTGCTGCCGAAGGGCGGACGTTTTTATATGAGCGGCCGCAGTCTCCTCCTCAATTTTTCGCAGGTGATCTCTGTGGAGGAGGATGGCTCTGTCCGTCTGAAAAATGGTTCCTGCCTTTTCTGCAGCCGTCGAAAGAAAAAAGAGACAAGGGAAGCATTTATGGCATACCTGTTTACCTGTATGCGGAAGGGAATGATAACCGATGAGTAATGCAGGCTTATTTCTACATACTTCTATTAATTTTGACGAAGTTGCAAATGCTTTAGATTATGGGCAAAGAACTCTAGATCATGCAACCTATGCAAAGGTAACGAACGCCTTTAAGAAAATGGTATTCCATTGCCTTCTCTGGATCTTTATATCCATAATCATCTGTTGTGGCACTGTACTGTTAAGTCATCACATCCAGAATCTGAAGACAAATGAATTGCTGACAGCTTATAATGCAACAGCTTTTAAAGGAGGAGTACGAACCAGTCCAACCACGGTACTGTATACAGAAGGCAGCTCCTATCAATATGATGTCTCCAAGCTTGGATTGGATCTTGATACAGATTTTCCGCATCAGAGAGCAGTAACCTTATTATTAGACGACCAAAACCAGCTAAAAGGCGTGATTTCTAATGATGAATTCAACAAAATTACCGATATATTCGCGTTTGGACTTGTGTTCGGAATGATCGAGATAGCGGTGATCATGATCGTCTATGCATTTTTTGTTCGTAAGCATACGTCTTATGGCAAAAAATGGTATGCCTTTATGAAATGGTTCGAAACCAGAGATGATACCCTGATTGATATCATACGGGAATAATGCCATGCAGGGAAGCTTTGGAGCATGCTATTCTCCACCTACTGCCCATTCTTCGAATACATCACTTTCGCGCTGATCCCCCTGATCTTTCCAAGCTTCCCGGAAAGCGCGCTGATCCGGTCGGCCGGAGCGTCTACGATAACGCTGATGATGTTCACATGTTTCTTTTCATATGGAAGTCCCATTCTTCCGATAATATAGGGGCTGTAATCGTGAAGGATCTGGTTGACCTCCCCCACAGCCTCTTTATTTTCTACAATGATTCCCACTACTGCGATTCTTGTTTCCTGTTCCATAACCTTCTCCTAATATATAAGTGTAGGGTTTCAGTACCCAACAGCCAGTTGGGACTTAATCCTCTCATTGTTTAAGCTGTATAATGATTAGGCATCGGTCTGACGACACCTCCTAGGACCATTGGCGTCCGTACGAAAGCCTGTCAGCCAGCCTGTCATTGCAGCCGTTCGATTTATGCAGGTTGAACTACTACTTCACGTTCGTTTGATACCCCAGGAGATTGAATAGGCAATGAGAAATGCTGGAATCCATGCAAATTCACTTTTGGAGGTACGTAGAATGTACAACGCAGTAGGTATTGATGTTTCAAAGGGTAAAAGCACCGTTGCAGTCCTGCAGCCTGGCGGCACTGTGATCCGCAAGACCTTTGATGTCTCCCACACATCCCAAAACCTCAATGAACTGGCAGATTATTTGAGTTCATTAGACGGCACCACAAAGATCGTTATGGAGTGTGCGGGTAGATATCATGAGCCTATGGTAAAGGCTCTATCCGAGGCTGGATTGTTTATTTCCATTGTAAATCCTCACCTGATTAAAAACTTTGGCAATAACTCCCTGCGCAAGGTGAAATCGGATCCGGCGGATGCCCGCAAAATTGCCCGCTATACGCTTGACAACTGGACGGAACTGCGCCAATATTCAGGTATGGACAATACACGTACTCAGTTAAAAACTTTAAACTCTCAATTCAGCTTCTTTATGAAACAAAAGGTTGCCGCAAAAGCAAATCTGATTGCACTGTTGGATAATACTTATCCTGGTGTAAACAAACTCTTTGACAGCCCCACCCGTGAGGACGGGAGTGAAAAATGGGTTGACTATGCTTATTCTTTCTGGCATGCGGATTGTGTCCGCAAGATTGGGTTAAAGGCATTTACAGAACGCTACATGTCTTTCTGTAAGAAGCACCACTATATCTTTCAGCAGGACAGGCCAGAAAAACTGTTTAATGCCTCGAAGGAGTTGGTTGCCGTCTTTCCAAAGGAGAAGACTTATAAGCTGTTGATCCAGCAAAGCATCCAGCAGTTAAATCTTGCCTCCGAACATGTAGAACGATTCCGCAGGGAAATGAACGAACTGGCATCCACACTTCCAGAATACAGCACCGTAATGGGCATCTATGGCGTTGGGAAAACCTATGGTCCTCAGCTCATCGCTGAGATCGGCGATGTATCCCGGTTTACCCACAGGGAAGCACTGACCGCCTTTGCGGGCGTAGGCCCCGGTGTTGATGAATCCGGCCAGCACAAGTCAAAGAGCAACAGGGCTTCAAAGGTCGGCTCCGCAAGGCATTGTTTCAGATCATGACAACCTTGTTGCAAAATGCTCCTGAAGCCGATCCGGTGTACCGTTTTCTTGACAAAAAACGGTCTCAGGGAAAGCCTTACTATGTCTACATGACAGCCGGAGCGAATAAGTTCTTACGCATTTACTATGGTAAAGTCAAAGAATGTCTGCAGAACTTAGAACAGACAGAATAACACCCTTTTCTATATCACCACTTTCAAATCCGGCATTTCTGGCGGCTTAAAAGTTATGCACAAAATATCAAATCGGATTTTTGAAATTTTCTTCAAAAAAACACTTGACTTTTTATTAGCAGGCTTTCGTTATATTAATATATTTAGTATTTAGAAAGAATTCACATAATTCAATATCAGCACAAGAATCAGCATGTGGACAGGATAAAATGCGTAGCAGCTTAGCTGGAACGCCTTGCTGTGATATCCCTGCCGTCCGCGATACAGCCAGATCGGGATCAGCGCCAGCAAGGCAAGCCCCTGCTGACAAAGCTCGATATCCATTCCAAACAGGCAGATCGGATACATCAATCCTCCCAGCAGCTCCACATTTACCCAGTAGAGGGTAAGAAGCTGTCCCGCCAGACACCACCACTTCCGTCCCCGGAAGAAATAAAAAATAAAGACCATAAGCACACCGGCGCCATAATAATCTACCATACATATCGTTCCGAGTATCACGCCGGCGAGAACGACTAATGCAGAAACCGGAAGAAACAGCCAGAGCTTTTTCTTTTTTCGTGCGGCTTCCATCAGGTGTATCCCGGAAAGTCCGATCAAAAATGTCCAGATCACATTCTGATGAACCGGATAAAACCATGTTCCGCCGTACATCAGATCAAAGGGAATTTCCGACAAAACGGCGAACAGGAGCAGCCGCAAAATATATTTTTTAAAGCTGCGGGTATGAAAATACCCCTCCACAGTCATAAAGGCAAAGATCGGAAAAGCAAGCCGTCCGGCGCATGTCAGCCAGTCCTGTGCCGGCAATAGAGTCGCCCAAAGATGATCCATCAGCATAAGCGCCATCGCTATGATATGGAGCAGCGCCGCACTGATATTAAACTCCGGTTTCCCCTTCGGAAGCTCCGGTATCGTTTTGTTTCTGTCATTTGTCACAAAAACTTCCTCCCATTTATGATTTAACCGAATCAAGTAAGTCCCCTGCTTCAATTGCGAAAAGCAATAAGCAGTGGGTGGGGACTTGCTTGTATCAGGAGGAGTGCAAGCTCCTTCTGATAAACTGCGGAGCAGTTAATCGGTTATGAGCAAGTAGCAAAGCGGATTGCGAATATCCGCTTGACTAATATTTTACCATATCCTGTCGGGAAAGAAAGGTAAATTTATTGTTAATATTGTTAATCTTTCTTGACATCCTTGTTCTATTGCAGTATCATCAATATGTCACATTTTAACACTGTACTTAACGAAAGGACTAAAATGAATCGTTCTGAATTACTCATTACATACGGGCATCGTATTCTTGAAAGCAACCAATTTGCAAATGCAAAAGATCAAAAGCATCATTTTCGCACAGATGTAGCTTCCCACTCGATCAATGTGGCGCTGTTTTGTATTGCATTTTATCAGCTTCTGAGTCTTTTTCATATAAAGCTGAATCTGGCAACGCTAATTATCGCCGCACTGGCCCATGATCTTGGCATCATCGGACGAAGGGAAAAATTTTCTTCCAATTACCAATGCCTTAAGGGACATCCAAAAGACTCTGTTGCGGCGGTTCGGGAGATTATCCCCGAGGTCGATATAAGGGTCTGTGACGCGATCTCCAGCCACATGTTCCCCCTGTACCCGATCCTTCCGACCTCAAGAGAAGCTTGGATCCTCACCCTTGCCGACAAATGTGCTACCTGCATCGATCTTTTCCGGCACTATACCGTACCGCAGGTTTCCATTGCATAACACAAAGGAGCTGCAAAACAACTGTAATTTCAGTTATTTTGCGGCTCCTTTTAATATCCCTACGATCTGCGCCGTACCGGTATCTGGATCTTATAGATCATATGCTCCGAATGATCCAGCGGGAACTGGGTGAGAACCTCACAGATATAGTCACCGGAGGAGATCATATCCTGTCTTGTCATCTCCTCATACAATCTGTTTGCATACTCTGCTTCCAAAGACGTATTGTCCGAAGCCACGGAAAGATACATACTCTGCGGTAGTGTACGTATACTTCCGGTGTCCGGGTACAAATCGTCGACAAATATAAATGCAGTCTGTGATGTATACGTTCCTTCCATAAAATGTTCTTTATCCATGATCGTGCCGACATTGATAAAATAGGACGGAGGAAGCTTTTTTTCATGAAGATAATTCTGCATGTGGCGGAGCATATTCTCATAGCCCTGATAGCCTTGGGAAAAGAAGTCAAACTCCGTATTCTGCACATCCAGTTTTCGCTCGGGTACATACTCAAAAAACACTTGTCCAAACGGCGGCAGAGCATTCAGCGTCTGAATATTTCTACGGATGCGAAGCAAATTATTCCTGCTTACTGAAGAATTATAGATCTCCTCCGATAAAGCGCCGATCTGTTCCTCAAGTACCTGCAGTAATCGTTCCTCCGATGAAAGCTCAAATATCTCGCGGATCTTTCCCAGCGGCAGATGGCAGCTTTTCAGGGCGCGGATCAGATCCAGCTTTGCACACTGTTCCAGCGTATAATACCGGTAGCCCGTTTCCGGATCCATATATTGAGGCTCCAAAAGCTTATTCTTAGAATAAAGTCTTAATGTCTGTGTACTGACATGGTTAAGCTCTGCCATCTCACCGATCTTTAAAAGTGTATTTCTCATTGTAATCCCTCCTCTCCTTCTGATTTTAGCAAAGAATTCCGGGAACATCAAACCCCTCTTGACTTTATACTTACTATAAGGTGTAAAATTATATCAGCAAAGTAGATCCGGCAAACACTCATCTTGATCAAGGAGGTATTTTTATGGAAAGAAAAATTACATTCGCTCAATACGGCTGTGGTAAAATGGGTAAATATCTGATCCGATATGCAATTGAAAAGGGCGCAGAATTGGTTGCTGCTTTTGATATGAACCCTGCCATTCTTGGAAAAGATGCGGCAGAAATTGTAGGGGATGGTTATCCGGAAACCGGTATCAGGATCTCTGATTCCCGTCAGGCTGATGAGCTTCTCGGAAGCTTAAAGCCGGATGTCTGCATCATCGCCACCAGAAGTACCGTTGCAGAGCTTGAAGATATCTTTACGATCTGTGCAAAGCATGGCATCAATGCCATTACTACCTGTGAGGAAGCGCTGTATCCGTGGAATTCTTCTCCGGCTCTCACCCACAAATTAGATGAACTCGCGAAAAAAGGAAACTGCACTCTGACCGGCGTTGGCTACTGTGATCTTGTATGGGGTACTATGGTCACCAATCTTGCCGGCTCCTCCTTTAAGATAACAAAGATCTTAGGCAGCAGCTGGTATAATGTTGAAGATTACGGTATTGCTCTTGCCGAGGGTCATGGAGCAGGCTTTACTCCGGAACGATTTGAAAAAGAAATTGCAAATATCAACACTATGTCACCGGATGAGTTGAAGGAGCTTATCGAAAGCGGACGTTATGTACCATCTTATATGTGGAATCAGAACGGCTGGCTCTGCAGTAAGATGAACCTTCATATTATCTCCCAGACACAGAAATGCTATCCAACTACTCACTCCGAAGATCTTTTCTCCACGACCTTAAATGCAACGATCAAGGCCGGTGATCCTACCGGTATGCGTGCAGTTGTAACAACAGAAACCGAGGAAGGCATCACCCTTGTAACGGAATGTGTAGGTAAGGTATTCGCACCGGATGAATTTGACCGCAACGACTGGACCTTTATCGGGGAACCGGAAACTACTGTTTCCGTTAATCGTCCGGCAACCGTGGAAATGACCTGTGCCACCATCGTAAACCGCATCCCGCAGCTGATCGATGCTCCTGCCGGATATGTAACGACTGATAAATATCCCTATAATGAGTATTGTGTTCATGCGTTGAATACTTATGTCAGATCAAAATAATGAGCTGGGGCTTTGGCCCCAGCTCAATCTTTTCAGCACGATCCATGCAATACGGTTTCACTGTTTTTCCGCTCCTCGCATCCATCTATTTCGTGCTTTTAAGCATCTCCTCTATCTCCTCTTTTCCATGGAAGCCAACCAAGCTGGATACTGCCTTTCCTTCCTTAAAGAGCACCAGTGTGGGAATGCTGAATACCCGGAACTTTCTGGCAAGCTCCATCTGCTCATCTACATTGATCTTACCCACCTTAATGACTCCGGCATTTTCCTTTGCGATCTCATGCACTACGGGTGCAAGCATCTGGCACGGCCCGCACCAGTCAGCATAGAAATCGATCAAGATCGGCTTTTCGGAATGCATAACCTCATTTTCAAAATTTGCAGCAGTGATAATCAATTCAGCCATATTAAAAGCTTTTGTCCTGCCGAAAATATTTCTTTTATCTTAATGTCAGAGGATTCTTTATGTCAAGTATACGCTGTGAAATTGTTCTTATAACGCATCTTTGGCGTTACTGCACACGGGTAGGAATTTCCTGTTACATAAAAATAGTCCCGGCATACAGACTCTTCTGTCCATATCGCCGGAACTGTTTTTATTTTCGCATGATCATATCGCGCCAAAGTTCTCTTACTCTCTTACTAACAGAGATTTACCAGTCATCTCTTTCGGCTGTTCCATTCCCATAAGTTCGATCAGGGTCGGAGCAATATCCGCGAGGCAGCCGCCTTCTCTGAGGCCGCAGCCCTCGCCTGCGTTTACGAGGATGAACGGAACCGGGTTTGTTGTGTGGGCGGTCCACGGCTCTCCTGTCTTGTAATCGATGAGCTGCTCTGCGTTTCCGTGGTCAGCACAGATGAACATCACGCCGTCAACCTCTTTGATTGCCTCAACTGCTTTTCCGACGCACTCGTCGACAGCCTCGATGGCCTTGACCGCCGCGTTCTCAACGCCTGTGTGGCCTACCATATCCGGATTTGCGAAGTTTACAATGATAACATCATATTTTCCGGAGCGGATCGCGTCTGTCAGCTTCTCACAAACGGCCGGTGCGCTCATCTCCGGCTGAAGGTCATAGGTTGCGACCTTCGGGGACTTCACAAGGATACGGTCCTCACCCGGATTCGGTTCCTCAACGCCGCCGTTGAAGAAGAAGGTAACGTGGGCATATTTCTCTGTCTCAGCAATTCTCGCCTGAGTCTTCCCGTGGGCAGCAAGGAACTCACCGAAAGTATTCCTGATCGTCTCTTTCTTAAATGCGACAAGTTTGTTCGGGATCGTCTCATCGTAGTCGACGAAGCAGACATATGTGGTGTGGATTCTCTTCTCTCTCGGGAATCCTGTAAACTCGTCATCGCAGAACGCGCGGGTCATCTCTCTTGCACGGTCCGGGCGGAAGTTGAAGAAGATCACGGAATCGTTGTCCCTGATGGATCCGATGGCATTTCCATCCTCCCCTGTCACAACAGCCGGAACGACGAACTCATCTGTCTTTCCGTCATCGTAGGACGCCTGGATCAGTTCCGTCGCGGATATTCCCTTATTGCCCTCACCCGCTGTCAGTGCCTTATACGCAAGCTCCACACGGTCCCAGCGGTTGTCACGGTCCATCGCGTAATAACGTCCCATCACGGATGCCACCTTGCCGACGCCGAGTTCTTTCATCTTCTCTTCCAGAGCCGCAACGAAATCTTTTCCGGATGCCGGCGGAGTATCACGTCCATCAAGGAAGCAGTGAACGAATACCTTGTCGAGTCCGTTTCTCTTTGCAAGCTCTAAGAGTCCGTAGACATGGGTGATATGGCTGTGCACGCCGCCGTCGGATAAGAGTCCGAACAGGTGCAGCGCGGAGTTATTCTTCTTACAGTTCTCAACAGCTGCGAGGAACTCTTCGTTCTTGAAGAAATCTCCATCCTGAATGGATTTTGTGATTCTTGTCAGCTCCTGGTAAACGATGCGCCCTGCGCCCATGTTCAGGTGTCCGACCTCAGAGTTTCCCATCTGGCCCTCCGGAAGTCCGACAGCGAGTCCGCTGGCCTGGCCTTCCACAAACGGGCACTCCTTCATTAAGCGGTCCATCACCGGCTTCTTCGCCTCATATACCGCATTTCCTTCATGTGTTTTATTCAGTCCGTAACCATCGAGGATCATTAACACTACTGGCTTTTTGCTCATGATTTTTTCTCCTTTATTGCGTGACTGCAGGAGCCAGCTCCAAACGGAAGCTTCCTGCGTTCTTTATAAATGCAATCATTTTCTGCGGTCGGAACGGAGCTTTCCGTCTAACGCTTTGATATTGGTACTATCATCGCAGAAACACCTATATTTTATACCAATTATATCGTTCCTGCAACTGTTTTGGAGGGAGAAATTGTTATAAATTTATCAGTCTTGATCTACACGATCCTCCCCGCCTTCGTTCTGTCCGGAATTTCCACCCCAGAAAACTCATACCCGAAAAAAGGAGCTTCCTTCCAGGTGAGCATTCTATCCTACAGCGATTTCACAATTTTTTCACATCAAACACAATATTTCGACACATTTTTCCAGTATCCTGTAAAGCGTAACAGGACAGCAAGCCTGGAACAAGATATACTTTTTCATACTTGACCGGCAGAGCGTTCTGTCGGTCCCTCCCTTTTGTTTCAAAAACATTTACAATATAAATCTCCTCTTTTTGAGGCTGCCGCAGGAGTAGAAATGCGGCAGCCTTTTTATTCGTTCCATCAATCGCTTGAACTACAGTTCTGTATAACAGACTGTACTGAAATATGATTTTTGCATCTTCATATTGCTTGCAAATGCTTGCATTTAGGATCTGCCGTCAGGATCATAGTGTTCTTATCGATCTTTGAATTAAATTTTCATGTTTCTTTTCATTTTTTCGGTTTCTGTGAACTTTCCGGGTATTTTTCTTCCTGATTGTAAGACGCGATGCCAATGCTCTTCAATCGCTGTTTTTCCTTATAAAATAAGGCTTTGTGGGAATTTCCCCGAACCCGGAAGATTCTCCGAAATAACTTTTTTTCAAAAAATTGAAATTTTTTCAAAAAACGCTTGCATTTTTTTCAAGGTCATGCTATTATATACGAGTTGCTGGTGAACAGCACAAAACGCAAAGCCTTAAAGACATCGAGGCGTGGCTCAGTTTGGTAGAGCGCTGCGTTCGGGACGCAGAGGTCGCAAGTTCGAATCTTGTCGCCTCGATTCCGGCCTGTTGGTCAAGCGGTCAAGACGACGCCCTCTCACGGCGTAAACCCGGGTTCGATTCCCGGACAGGTCATGAAGCTGTATGGAATTCCATACAGCTTCTTTTTTTATGTCTATCATAGTTTTCATTAATAGAAAATTGTAGAATATCAATATAAAATGTGATATGCTGTAAACGCTGCCGAACCTCCAGCAGAAAGGAGGTGTGCGTCCATGACAGAATTGTTCACCACATTTCTTGTCTCTGTTATAGCGGGTGTAGTTAGCTGCTACATATGCAAATGGCTGGACAGAGATAAATAGGCAGCAACAGCCTATGCGGAGTGGTTCACCGTAACGAACAAGAAAACCCCAGAGGTGGCAGCCTCTGGGGTTTTTGCGTCGCATGAGAAAAGTTCACCACATTTCTTAGCTGCCTACATCATATTCTATTTTTTTTTAAATGTCAATATGATATCAAAATCACCCATCCAAAGAACTCCAGACCGAAACCTATTTCCATACGCTATGACTTATTTCAATTTTTTTCACAAATAATTCATGTTTTCTTTCCTCTTTTTGTTACAATTTATGCTATAATATCTATGAATGAGTCATGGTAAAGTATCATGACTCTATTTACGCAAGAAAAAGCTGATCCGCTGCTGCTTTGGGACCGGTTTTTGCGTCACTGACCCGGCGGCTGCTGCCGTCTGTACCAGAAGGAGGAACATCGAGAACTTATGGATTACCCTGTATTAAAAAAGAACTTCGAAAACCATCGTTTCCATACATCATATTTTGAGACAAAGGAGGAAGCTGCAGCTTATCTTGCTGAGCAGATCAAAGGTGAGACCGTTGGCTTCGGTGGCTGTATGACCGCAAAAGAGATGGATCTCTTTGAGATCCTCAAAAAAAACAACGAAGTGATCTGGCACTGGGAACAGGGACCGGATGCAAGGATCCGGGCAAAAAAAGAATCTACCGTATACATACTGAGCGCAAATGCCGCTGCAGAGACCGGTCAGATCATCAACATTGACGGAAGCGGAAACCGTCTTTCCGAGAGCTTATTTGGACCGAAACGAGTATACTATGTGATCGGAAAAAATAAGATCGCGCCGGATCTGTCCTCCGCAATGGACCGCGCGAGAAATATCGCCTGTCCAAAGAACGCGGCGCGTTTTAATAAGAAGACTCCATGCGTCGTGTCCGATGACAAAAAGTGCTATGACTGCAACAGTCCGGAGCGGATCTGTAACGCGATCCTGATCTTAGAACGCCCCTGTACCGGAATGGAAGTTGAAATGGTATTTATCAATGAAGATCTTGGATATTAAAGGAGAGACACATGAATATTCTGTTTTTTCTAACACCAAAGAATGATGTGGCATTTATTTATTCCGACGCGAACCTCAGAGAAGCGATCGACCTGATGGAGGCGCACGGCTATTCCGCCCTGCCGATTCTCACAAAGCAGGGACGGTATGCGGGAACGCTGACAGAAGGCGATCTGCTCTGGTACATGAAGAGCCATCTGAACCAGAGTTTAAAGGATATGGAGCTGATCTCCGTCATGGAGGTAAAGCGCCGTCAGGACAACAGCCCGGTAAACGCCGGAGCAAAGATGGAAGATCTGCTGGATAAGGCGATGCAGCAGAACTTCGTCCCGGTACTCGATGACAATAAATCCTTTATCGGAATTATCACGAGACGTGATATCATGAAATATTTTTCCGGTTCCTATAAGAAAACAGGAAATGCTTAAGTTATTGGATTCCGGGTGAAATGGCTTTTTTCAGACCGTCGCATAAGTTCCTGTCATTTTCTTCCAGCATCATTTTCTGCCGTCCGGTTATACTGATACCATCCCAGAAAAAGGTGGTGAGAAATGATGAATCAGGAAAAGAACGACAGCATCCAGTGCTCGATCCATAACTGCGTGCATCATGCGGAAAATGTGGATTACTGCACCTTAGACCGTATCCATGTAGGAACGCATGAACTCAATCCTACAAAAAAGGAATGTACCGACTGTGATTCCTTCCAGTGCAAGATGTAGTCCGGTCTGATGTTTGACGAGAAAAGAGATCCCTCCCTCCCATAAATTTTATGGAAAAGGAACGGGATCTCTTTTTCTATTCTTCTACCGTGAATTTCCCACCGCAGCCGGCTGCGGATCGAAGCTCGGGTTGAAGGCGTAGAAGTTTCTGGAGTCCAGCTTCTCCTGAAGACCGCGAAGAGCTTCTCCGAAACGCTGGAAGTGGACGATCTCACGCTTCCTTAAGAAACGGATCGGTTCGCAGACATCGGGATCTGTCACGACACGAAGAATGTTGTCGTAGGTGCTCCGGGCTTTCTGTTCTGCAGCAAGGTCCTCGAAGAGATCCGTCACAGGATCGCCCTTCGACTGGAACTCGCAGGCGTTAAAGGGCACACCGCCAGCCGCCTGAGGCCAGATCCCCGTGGTATGGTCGATATAGTACGGGCCGAATCCCTGCGCTTCCAGCTCCTCCGCTGTTAAGTTTCTCGTGAGCTGGTGAACGATCGCCGCAACGATCTCCAGATGGGCGAGCTCCTCCGTTCCGATATCCGTCAGAACCGCTTTCTGCTCCCCATACGGCATTGAGTAGCGCTGGGAGAGATAACGCATGGATGCACCCATCTCGCCGTCGGGTCCACCATACTGACTCATAATAAACTGCGCCATCTTCGCATTCGGTTCCTTTATATTTACCGGAAACTGCAATCTTTTTTCGTAGACCCACATCTTAGCATCCTCCTTCCCATGGCCATTTTTCAGTTACCCAGTTCCAGGACATGGACGTGACATCGGTGTATCTCAGCGGCCCAAACCGCCTCTCATAGGCAGCCATGGACTGGTCACGCATATCACGGACCGCTTTGTAATAGCGAAGCGCATCCTGATTTTCCGGATGAGTGTCTAAGAACAGGGCAACGTCGTCCATCGCAAAACCGGCTTCCATGATCTGACGCATCAACAGCTCTTTATCCTGAACGGTCATGCCCCCGGCGCTCTGACACGTACTGCACGCAGGCATCACATCCTGCGCTGACAGGCGGGAGTCACTCACAGGTTCTGCCGGCATTCCCGGCATCATGCTGCATCGATATAGTTCCCTCATCTTCTGCACCTCCCCACGGCAAATGGAAGATCCAGGGACGGGAAGATCGTTCCCCGGACAAAACCTCTGGCTAACGGATATATGGTCCCCCACATCTGCATCGGAACATATCCCATTCCTATCGGAAATCTTGGATCATTGTCGTCAAAACAAAAGTTGGCCACCGGACGCACAACAGGTCCCGGGCCGGAAATATCAGACAGACTTCTGCCGCAGCCGCAGGACGGACCCATAGCGGTATCCGGCAGATCGGAATTTCTGCAATTCATATGCGGATGTCTCCTTTATTTGTTCTGATATTAGAATATGCATCTTTGGCACGTTAGTGCCTTTTATGCAACAGGGAATTTCCTGTTATATAAAAAGCCTCCAGAGAGCTTCCCTGAAGGCTTTTTGGCTTAACTTTGCAAATTACGTGTAATCGTGATCTCTCACTCCAGAAAATCCAGCGCATCCACCGGCACGCCGTCCTTCAGAAACTCGAAGAACACATTCGTGCCTTCCACCGAGTAGTATTTTGTCGGCTCGGCGACATAGCCCAGAAGATCCCCCTGTCGGACATATTCATTTTCTACAACAGGGATCTCTTTTAACTGGCCGCAGACGGCAGTATAGCCGTTTCCCAAATCGAGATCAACATAATTACCGATCTCCTCGTTTGTCCCAACAGAGACCACTCTGGCGTCCGCCGGAGCCGATACCGGGGTGCTGACCTCGCTCTGGATCACATTGGCGGGATTGACTTTGTACTGGTCCAGGGTCGGGAAGTAGGTCGTGGTGTCCATGCAGTAGCCAAGAACGATATTTCCGGTCACAGGCCAGGAGAGCTTATCTGTGTCTGCGAAATCGAGGACCAGGGATTCGCTGACAGCAGCACCGGCTTCCGCCATGGAATGATCGCCTGTCAGGGCGCTATCTGATGCATCAGCAAGACCAGTATCCATCGAAATTTCTCCGGCAAAATTGCCGGGATCAGCGCCAGTTCCGGCACCATTCTTATTGTCTGCCAGACCGACAGCCGTGCCGTCCCCAGCAAGTTCCCCATTCCCGGCTTCATCTCCGGATGCCGCCAGTTCCCCCGCCAGTGTATCGCCGCCGGACTCCGCTCCTGCGTTGGAATCCCCCGCGATCACATGGTCCGGGTCTTCGATCTCCAGATAGGGGCTCTCTCCGATATTTTCTCTCCCCTTCTGGATTCTTACAGCGCCTGCTGCCGCAACAATAGTCAACAGGCCAAGTACGAGCATGACAAGGACAAATTTGTCCTTGAAAAGCTGATTTCCTCTTTCTTTCACGTTTATCACCTCGGTTATATTCTTACCCACGGCGATGAAGTTATACACGAAATCATACTTTTTTCCGGACGTATCCACCTTTTATCTTCTGTGGGCCATCTTATGAAGGCTTAAATAAATACTCTCCGGCATTATTTAGGAAATTAATACATTTTGGCATCGAACAAACTGAAATACAAAGTTCTCGAATATAGGTGAAACCTGGTCTAAGCTTCTTTTACTCCGCAATTTTCACGATCTCAATCCCCTGAAAATAATATTTCAACAGTTCCCGGAACTCACTCCCCTGCTCTCGCTCCATCGCATCCGCCCCAGCCTGGGAGAATCCGTATCCGCTGCCGATCCCCTTCGATGACACCCGGATCTTCCCGTCCGCAGACGAAAAATGAAAGCAGGAAGATAAAAGCCCCAAAGAATCCCGGACCTCATCCCCAGTATAATCCATATCCCCGATCTGCACCCGCTTCACATACCCGGCATCATCCCGCTCGATGATCTGAATTTTTCCCGCAATGCCGTCCGCTCCCGGACGCGGCCCGCCAATCCTTCCGATCTTATCCGCAAACTCCGCTTCCGTAAAGGTCCGGACGCATAAAAATTCTCCGGCCTCCAGATCTCCCGGACTCTCCACCGAACAGATATATGGATATGCGGCAAGTTCCCTCGTCTTTCCTGCCGACGCCTCACAGTAGAACGGTTCGATCAGCTCCCCGTCGTACTCCGCAACGAGTCCTTCTGTCTCCTGCACCGCGGTACGGATCTTCCCGTAATACTCTCTAAAATGTTCTTTCCCCCATTTTTTCTCCATCTCCCTCATGCTGAGACAATCTATGTCCAGTTCCTCTTCCCGGATACGTTCCAGCCCCGGATCCACAAGCCGGTAGATATATGTCCTCGCAAGCACCGCCTGTGCTTTTAATGTCTCGATCCCGTACTCTGCCGGGATCTCCGCCGCCACGACTCCGGTAAGAAACTCTTCCGCCGGGACTTCCGTCCCTGTATCCGTCCGGATCCGGCCTGTCCACGCCAGCGTTGTCACATAGGGGATCATGACCGTCATCCATAAGACCATAAAAAAACGCTTCATAAAAAATACCCGCCTCATACACCTGTGATACCGGATTTCAGATCCGGAAGTCTTCCGGGCGGATTGCCCGAAAAACTCCTTCCGAATTTTTCTGATATCACTATTGTATGAGACGGGTCTGTTTTTTATGTTATCCGTAACTGTCAAGTACCTTCACAGTTACATTATTTCAGCTCTACCTTGATCTTCTTCAAATGCCAGATATCTCTTACATACTCCTCGATCGTACGGTCGGAAGAGAACTTTCCTGCGGATGCGGTGTTGAGCATCGCGGTTCTTGCCCACCACTTCTCATCGCGGTATGCCTGGTCGATCTTCTTATGTGCTTCCGCATAGGAACGGAAGTCCTTTAAGATAAAGTAGGTATCTGCGCGGTCACTGCTCTGGGTGTTGAGCAGGGAGTTGTAGATATCGCGGAACAGCTCCGGATCCTGCGGAGAATAGTAGCCGTTGATGAGCTGCATCAGCACGCGGCGGATATCCTGATCATTGTTGAAGATATCCATCGGGTTGTAGCCACCGTTATTCTCAAGGTTGATGATCTCATCTGCGGACGCACCGAAGATGAACATATTGTCCTTGCCGACTTCCTCTGCCATCTCGACGTTCGCACCGTCCATGGTTCCGATCGTCAGAGCGCCGTTCAACATGAACTTCATGTTTCCGGTCCCGGATGCTTCCTTACTTGCTGTGGAGATCTGCTCGCTGACATCCGCAGCGGAGAAGATCAGCTCTGCGTTGGATACACGGTAATCTTCAATGAATACGACCTTTAATTTGCCGCCGATGGACTTATCGTTGTTGATCACATCAGCCACATTGTTGATGAGCTTGATGGTCAGTTTTGCACGCTTATATCCGGCTGCTGCTTTCGCACCGAAGATGAAGGTTCTCGGAACGATGTCCATATTCGGGTTATCTTTTAACTGGTTATAGAGATACATCACATGAAGGATGTTCATGAGCTGTCTCTTGTATTCATGAAGACGTTTTACCTGAACATCGAAGATGGATCGCGGATCGACATCGATGCCGTTGTGCTCCTTGATGTACTTTGCAAGACGGATCTTGTTCTGGTACTTAATATTCATGAATTCCTGCTGGCACTTCTCATCATCCACATAAACAGAAAGCTTTTTAATATTGGAGAGATCTGTGATCCACTCATTTCCGATCTTATCGGTCACCCAATCTGCAAGCAACGGGTTGCCGTGAAGCAGGAAACGTCTCTGGGTAATACCATTTGTTTTATTATTAAACTTCTCCGGCATCATCTCATAGAAGTCACGAAGCTCCTGTTTCTCAAGGATCTCTGTGTGAAGCTTCGCAACACCGTTTACAGAGAAGCTGCCGACGATTGCAAGGTAAGCCATGCGGACCTGTCCGTCGTAAATGATCGCCATTCTGCGGATCTTCTCGTTGTCACCCGGATATCTCTGCTGGATCTGGGCTACAAAACGGCGGTTGATCTCCTCAACGATCTGGTAAACACGCGGAAGCAGACGGGAGAACAGCTCGATCGGCCATTTTTCAAGAGCTTCAGCCATGATGGTGTGGTTTGTGTAGGCACAGGTCTTTGTCGTGATCTCCCAGGCCTCATCCCACTCTAAGTTCTCCTCGTCAAGTAAGATACGCATTAACTCAGCAACCGCAACGGTCGGATGTGTATCGTTTAACTGGAAGGATGCCTTCTCATAGAATTTATGGATATCGTCATGCTTTTCCTTGTACTTTTTGATGGCACGCTGAACACTGGCAGAAATAAAGAAATACTGCTGTTTTAAGCGAAGCTCTTTTCCGGAATAATGGTTATCATTCGGGTAAAGGACCTCAACGATGGTCTTCGCCAGATTCTCCTGCTCAACAGCTTTCTGGTAATCGCCCTTGTCGAACTCGCTTAAGTTGAAGGTATTCACCGGCTGTGCATCCCAGATTCTTAAAGAGTTTACAACATTGTTGCCGTATCCCATGATCGGAATATCATACGGAACCGCCATAACGGACTGGTAGCCCTTCTGTACGAAATGGTTTCTCTTTCCGTCCCATTCTGTCTCCACATAACCGCCGAATTTGACCTCCGTCGCATACTCTGCGCGGCGGATCTCAAACGGATAGCCGTCCTTCAACCACTCATCCGGGACCTCGATCTGATATCCGTCACGGATCTGCTGTTTGAACATTCCATAACGATAACGGATGCCGCAGCCATATGCCGGATAGCCTAAAGATGCAAGGGAATCCAAAAAGCATGCCGCAAGACGTCCAAGACCGCCGTTTCCGAGTGCCGGATCCCGTTCCTGATCCTCAATGGAATTCAGGTCAAAGCCCAGTTCAGAAAGTGCCTCCTCGATTTCCTTCTGCTCACAGAGGCTGATGATATTGTTGCCGAGGAAACGACCGGTTAAAAACTCCATGGACATGTAGTAAACGATCTTCGCATCCTGCTTGTCGTACTCTTTATGAGTCGCGATCCAGCGGTCGATGATCATGTCCTTAACTGCAAGTGCGACAGCCTGGTAAACCATAGCCGGAGTCACCTCGTCGATCGTTTTGCGGTAGATGCTCTTTACGTTAAACACAATGGTCTTCTTCAGTTCATCCTTGTTAATTGTCTGACTCACCCCTAAAGTCCTCCTTTATACTCTCTTAATGGCCGGATCCCACGCCATGCCTCTTCAGGCCGCGTCTGTGATCCGGTCAATGTGAACCCCTTATTTACAGGAAGGTTCCGCATTGCGGGTCTGTCCATAAATATTGTTCATGAAATCCCCGCGCTGCGGAACTTTTTCCTGTTGTCATCCGTCTATTTTGTCACTTTCACTACGCCGAATACAACATCCTCGCCGTTGATGTTCCATTCCTTCGTGTAGCCAGCCATCTCACCAAGCATAATGTTGTCAGCCATGACCTCGCTCTTTAACTCGTCCGCGTACTTCTTGATCAGATCTGCGATCTTCTCATTCTTGTCCGCGTAAACGTAGATGTGGTCCATAACCTCGAATCCAGCCTCTTTACGCATGGTCTGGATCTTGCTGACGATCTCGCGGTAGAAGCCTTCCTCGAGAAGCTCCGGTGTCAGTGTTGTGTCGAGAACAACGGTCACGGTATTGTCTGCCTCGGATACATAACCTTCTGTCTGTGCCATGTCGATCAGGAGGTCATCCTTTGTGAGAACGACTTCATTTCCGTCAAAGTTGAAGGTCAGAGCGCCCTTCTCGTTCAACGTATCCATCGCTGCGTTTCCGTCTAACTCAGCCAGAGCTTTCTTGATATTTCCGAGCTGTTTTCCGTACTTCGGTCCTACCGTCTTAAGCTGCGGCTTGAAGGTGTAGGAGGTAAAGCTTCTCACATCGTCTGTGAACTCTACGGACTTCACATTTAACTCGTCCTCGATGATCTCCTGATAGAACTCCGGAAGCTTCTCCGGTGCCTTTACGAACATCTTTGCGATCGGCTGACGGTTCTTGATGTTTGCGGTATTTCTTGCCGCACGTCCCATCACAACGATCTTTAAGACTTCATCCATCTTTGCTTCCAGCTCGGCATCGATATGTGCCTCATCAACGGTCGGGAAGTCGCAGAGGTGGATGCTCTCCGGAGCCGTCTTATCGATGGATCTTACAAGGTTCTGGTAGATCTCCTCTGTCATGAACGGGATCATCGGAGCTGCTGCCTTGCTGATCGTCACAAGAGCTGTGTAAAGAGTCATGTAAGCGTTGATCTTATCCTGCTCCATGCCCTTTGCCCAGAAACGCTCACGGCTTCTTCTTACATACCAGTTGCTCATGTCATCCACAAACTCCTGGAGTGCTCTTGCTGCCTCCGGGATGCGGTAGTTCGCAAGGTCATCATCCACTGCCTTAACAGTAGAATTTAACTTGGATAACAGCCATTTGTCCATGACCGGAAGCTTATCGTACTCCAGTGTGTACTTGGTCGCGTCAAAGTTATCAATATTCGCATAGAGAACGAAGAATGCATAGGTGTTCCAGAGAGTACCCATGAACTTTCTCTGTCCTTCCATAACGGCCTTTCCATGGAAGCGGTTCGGCAGCCACGGTGCGCTGTTGATGTAGAAGTACCAACGGATCGCGTCGGCACCATATGTCTTCAGGGCGTCAAACGGATCGACAGCGTTTCCTTTGGACTTACTCATCTTCTGTCCGTTCTCATCCTGAACGTGACCGAGAACGATAACGTTCTGGTACGGCGGCTCATTAAAGAGCAGCGTGGACTCAGCGAGCAGGGAGTAGAACCATCCTCTTGTCTGGTCAACGGCCTCGGAGATGAACTGTGCCGGGAACTGTTTGTGGAAAAGCTCCTGGTTCTCAAACGGATAGTGATGCTGTGCGAACGGCATTGCGCCGGAGTCGAACCAGCAGTCGATAACCTCCGGTACACGGTGCATTTCTTTTCCGCAGTCCGGGCAGGTGATCACTACATCATCGATAAACGGACGGTGAAGTTCAACCTCTCCCTTGTCTCCGTCCATCTCCTTGCTGTATTTCTTAACAACATCCTGATAATTCAGGCTCATCTTCTTTAATTCTTCACGGCTGCCGATGCAGTGCATCTTTCCGCACTCACACTGCCATACCGGAAGAGGTGTGCCCCAGTAACGGTTTCTGGAGATTCCCCAGTCCTGAACGTTCTCCAGCCAGTCGCCGAAGCGTCCTTTACCGATGGATTCCGGAATCCAGTTGATCTTATTGTTGTTGCGGATCAGGTCATCCTTCACCGCTGTCATCTTGATGAACCAGGACTCTCTCGCATAGTAGATCAACGGTGTGTCACAGCGCCAGCAGAACGGGTAGCTGTGCTCGAATGCCGGTGCCTCGAATAACAGACCTTTTTCCTTTAAGTCTTTTAAGACCATCGGATCCGCCTTCTTCACGAATACGCCTGCATACGGAGTTTCCTTTGTCATGTCGCCCTTTGCATCTACAAGCTGTACAAACGGGAGATCATAACGGCGGCCTACCTGGGCATCGTCCTCACCAAAGGCCGGTGCAATGTGTACCACGCCGGTACCGTCTGTCAGGGTTACATAATCCGCGCATGTCACGAAGTATGCTTTCTTGTGCTGTTTCTCGCAGATCTCAACTGCGCAGTCAAATAACGGCTCGTATTCCTTGTACTCAAGATCCTTACCGGTGCATGTCCCAAGAACTTCATATGCCGGAGTTCCGTTTTCCTTATCCGCAAGCTTTCCGAGAACGGCATCAAGCAGGGCTTCTGCCATATAGTAAGTATAGCCGTCTGCAGCCTTTACCTTTGCGTAGGTCTCCTTCGGATTTACGCAGAGAGCCACGTTGCTCGGAAGTGTCCACGGTGTTGTGGTCCATGCAAGGAAGTACGCGTCCTCGCCTTTCACTTTGAAGCGGGCGATGGCGGATTTTTCCTTTACATCCTTATATCCCTGTGCGACCTCGTGGCTGGAAAGCGGTGTGCCGCAGCGTGGGCAGTACGGAACGATCTTAAAGCCCTTATATAAAAGTCCCTTATCCCAGATCTGTTTTAATGCCCACCATTCGGATTCGATATAGTCATCATGGTAGGTAACATACGGGTTCTCCATATCAGCCCAGAAACCAACGGTGCTGGAGAAATCCTCCCACATTCCTTTGTATTTCCAGACGCTCTCTTTACATTTCTCAATGAACGGCTCAACACCGTACTGCTCGATCTGCTCTTTTCCGTCGAGACCAAGAAGCTTCTCGACCTCAAGCTCTACCGGAAGTCCGTGGGTATCCCATCCAGCCTTACGCGGAACCATATAGCCCTTCATGGTGCGGTATCTCGGGATCATATCCTTGATAACACGGGTAAGTACGTGTCCGATATGCGGTTTTCCGTTTGCGGTAGGCGGTCCGTCATAGAATACGTAAGGGGTTCCTTTTCTACGGCTGTCGATACTCTTTTCAAAGATCTTTTCATCTTTCCAGAATTTCTCAACCTGTTTTTCCCTGTCCACAAAGTTCAGGTCTGTTGATACTTTCTCGTACATGACACATTTCCTCCAATCAATGTTTTGCGCATAACTTTCTCGTTGTTATGCTCTTCGTGTTTTGTGTGTCGTATGCTGAATCAGTAATAAAAAAGCCCCGTTCTCAATGAGAACAGGGCGAAAATAACGCTTTTAACCACCTATTGCTGCATACTGACATATGAGTTCCCTTTAACGGCGGAATCACCGGGTACACTTACTTTCCAAAAGCAGTACCGCTTTCAGGGTTCAGCTTCCAGCTCGGGAGTGATCTTCCTTTCACGAAAAAGCACCGGGCTTCCATCGTCCCCGGCTCGCTTTGGCTTTCTGCTTGTGAACCTACTGTCTCCGTCATGGCTTTTTTCTATGGATCGTCTGAATGTAACCATCGAATCTGTTCATAGTTACATTTTTTTACACTCAGACAAAATAATGATGTTGGGGTCAAAAGGTCTTTTGCCCCCTTTGATACCGGATTGTTTCGCACTACGTGCTTCCACAATCCTCAAAACATTCATAATCCGCTCATTTTTCTACAAAAAATGGCTACTTATTCATGTTTTAGGCGGATCCCAAGGTCAAAAATCCTCTTGCAAGCAAGCTTGCATCAGATTTCCGACCTTTTGACCTTGGTATCAAAATAATTATAGTAATAAGGTATTTAAAAGTCAAGGGAATCCCTCGGGAGTTGCGAAATCTTTCCATATTGATGCCGTCTTCCTGTTTTCTTTCTTAACTTTTTAGGCACATTTTACGTTCTTTTGAAGTGTTCGTTACTTTTTTAACACGCAATTTGCCTTTTCGCACAAGAACTGATATAATCAACCACAACACGTTTGACAGCCGCCCGGTTCTTTTGGGGTGAACCGCACTTAAGCTGTCATTATCGTCCGGCATTTTTATACGCTCCGGACTGCTGCGTTTAATATTCCGCTGACACTTACCGCGGAGAAATTTAAGGAGAAACATTATGAGCGAACGAAACCTGACGCTGCTTACAGATCTCTACGAGCTGACCATGATGCAGGGTTACTTTCATGCAAAGGATGCAAATGAGACTGTCATCTTCGACGCATTCTACCGCACAAATCCGGATGGAAACGGATTTGCCATCACGGCCGGCTTAGAGCAGGTTGTCGAATACATCGAAAATTTACACTTTGATAAGGAAGATATCGATTATCTCCGCACCACAGGACTCTTCGGGGAAGATTTTCTGGAGTACCTCTCCACCTTTAAATTCACCGGTGATATCTACGCGATCCCGGAAGGAACCGTCGTATTCCCGAGAGAACCGCTCGTAAAGGTCATCGCCCCGATCATGCAGGCCCAGCTTGTTGAGACCGCGATCTTAAATATCATCAACCACCAGAGCCTGATCGCAACAAAGACTTCCCGGATCGTCCATGCAGCACGCGGAGACGGAGTCATGGAGTTCGGTTTAAGACGTGCCCAGGGTCCGGATGCCGGAATCTACGGTGCGAGAGCCGCTATGATCGCCGGCTGTATCGGTACTTCCAACGTGCTCTGCGGTCAGATGTTCGATGTCCCGGTAAAAGGAACCCATGCCCACAGCTGGATCATGAGTTTCCCGGATGAGCTCACCGCCTTCCGCACCTACGCGAGACTCTATCCGACCGCATGTATCCTGTTAGTCGACACTTACGACACCTTAAATTCGGGTATCCCGCATGCAATCCAGGTATTCAAGGAGATGCGCGCGGAGGGAATCCCGCTTACCTTCTACGGAATCCGTATGGACAGCGGAGACCTCGCTTATCTCTCCAAAGAGGCGAAAAAAATGCTCGATTCGGAAGGCTTCACGGACGCTGTGATCTCCGCATCCAACGATCTCGATGAGACCCTGATCACAAGCTTAAAGAACCAGGGCGCAACCATCAACTCCTGGGGTGTCGGCACAAACCTGATCACCTCCAAGGACTGCCCGTCCTTCGGCGGTGTTTATAAGCTCGCGGCGATCATGGACAAGAAGACTGGAAAGTTCATCCCGAAGATCAAGCTCTCCGAGAACGAGGAGAAGATCACAAACCCGGGCAACAAGACCACCTACCGTATCTACGGAAAGGACAGCCACAAGGTCATCGCGGACATTATCTGTCTCGTGGGAGAGACCTTCAACGAGGACGAACCGTTACTGCTCTTCGACCCGGTGGCAACTTGGAAAAAGACACTCCTCGCTCCCGGAACCTACACGATGCGTGAGCTTCCGGTACAGGTATTCAAGGACGGCGAGTGTGTCTACCACTCCCCGAAGGTCATGGAGATGCAGAAATACTGCAAGGAAGAGCTCAATACCTTATGGGATGAGACAAAACGTCTCGTAAACCCGCATGAGGTCCATGTGGATCTTTCCAAGCCGCTTTGGGATATGAAGCATGAGCTGTTAGACAAGTATCATTTTGAGTAAAACAGGAACTTCTTATAACTTTACCAGGAGGTAATTATCATGAGTGCAACAGATATCGCCACATCCATCGATGTGGATCTTGACTTAATTTATGAACAGACAAAAGCCGTTGCAGAGGAACTGATCGAGATCGCCAATATGAAACCGGGCCAGATTCTGGTTGTTGGCTGCTCCTCCAGCGAGATTGCTGCCCATGTGATTGGTTGCTACTCCAGCAGTGAAGTGGGTCAGGCTGTCTTCACCGCTCTCTCCAACGTGACAAAAAAACATGGTCTCTACCTCGCCGCCCAGTGCTGCGAGCACTTAAACCGCGCCCTGATCGTCGAGGAAGAGTGCGCCGAGAAATATGGCCTGGAGATGGTCAATGTAAAACCGCAGTTAAAGGCAGGCGGATCCTTCTCCACCGCCGCATGGAACGAATTCGAGCATCCATGCGCTGTGGAATATATCCAGGCACACGCCGGGATCGATATCGGTGACACCTTGATCGGTATGCATCTGCGCCATGTCGCCGTTCCGGTCCGCACCACCATCAAATCCATCGGCTCCGCCCATGTTGTCTGTGCGAGAACACGGCTCAAATATATCGGCGGCGAGCGGGCTGCTTATCAGAAATAAAAAAGGGGCTGTCGCACTAACGTGCGGCAGCTCATTTTATATATCCAACACAAAACGCCGAGCTTCGAAAAGCCCGGCGTTCGTGGTATAATCAGTTTATGCGACTAAACAAAATAATACAGAAGGATTATACCTCATTTTCGCTGTATTATCAAATTAAACTTCCGCTGGATTTAGAGATTTCTATTCCATCTGATGATCCAGTTCGTCCGGTAAGTGCCTTTGTGGAGGAAATGGACCTTTATGAACTATATAAAACTTATGGCAGGATCAGAAAAAATCAGGCAACGCCGCGTCAGATGCTGAAACTCGTTATCTATGCAGCAATGAATCGAATCTACTCAAGTCGAGATATCCGAAAAGCATGTAAACGGGATATCAACTTTATGTATCTCCTTGAAGGAATGCCTGCTCCTGATCATGCAACGATTGCGCGTTTTATCTCCCTACATTTTTCTGCCTGCGCAAAGGTTCTGCTTGCCCAAATGTCAGATCTGCTCTATCTTCTTGGTGAGATTTCGGGAAAGACCATTTTTATTGATGGCACCAAGATTGAATCGGCAGCCAATAAATATACCTGAATTATTCACGGCAAAGCCGTAATCGTGGCTGAAAGCCACATAGTTACTGTATTTTAATTGCATATTGCTTTTAATTGCTTTTCACTTGTTAAGTGAATAAAAAAGAGCATCCATTTGTGGTAAAATATAAGGTGTATAATCAAAATAAATACCAACAAAGGAGCCCTTTATGAGTATTGTAAACACCTTTTCACTTCAAAGCAATAGGCAAATTAAAATAAATTTTGATGGAGGCGACTTATCCTCCGATGCAGGCTTACTCCTCATCAAAGAGTTCATAAGCAGACTTGGCATTGAACGGATTTTAAACCGTTCATTTAAGACCAATGATTCTGCAGTGTTTCGATATCATACGGACAGGGATAACCTTCTCCAGATGATATATATGATCATGGCCGGTTACTTCGAAGATGATGCTTCGGATGAACTGACCAATGATCCTGTTTTTAAAGCTGTACTTGAAAAATCCGCATTAGCATCCCAGCCAACCGTATCAGGATTCTTTAACCGCATGGATGAAGATACTTTAAAGCAGTTCCAGGAGATCAGCCGGATACTCAGAAAAAGGCTCTACAGCATCCAGATACCTCAGGCCGTGATCCTGGATCTGGATTCCACGCTCCTCGCAGCATACGGCAAACAGGAAGGCAGGGCATTTAACTTCCATTATCAGAGTAATGGCTACCATCCGCTCGTCTGTTATGACAGAATCACTGGTGATCTGATAAAAATCCAACTCCGTGATGGAGCGGCTTATTCCTGTACCGGTGTAACCGATTTCCTGCAGCCGATTCTCGACGAGTACCTGAATGATTATCCAACCATCCATCTCCTGCTTCGC
>NZ_QWGO01000016.1:0-83505 GCF_003435535.1 Desulfotomaculum sp. OF05-3
CGATGGGTCCGGCAGGAGCAGTGGGAGCGACAGGTGCGATGGGTCCACAGGGGCCAACCGGTCCGACAGGTCCCGCAGGGACAGTGACAGCGGCCGCTCCGGTGGCAAATGCCACAGACTCGGAGAACGTGGTGAATCAGTTTAATGAATTACTTGCAAATCTGAGAACGGCTGGACTTCTGGCACCCAATCCCTAACGAAGGATAGATTAAAAGAGGAGACCGCAGATGCGGTCTCCCTCAGGATCGAAAGAGATTTGTAACGGTTCAGCCCGGGAGCGGTATCGTTCCAGAATGTGTATCGGATGTGGACTAAATCGCATCGGGGGGGATCAAATCGCACCGGGGGTCTTGCATGAAAATTTCCGGTATGGTAAAATCCTGTCTGAAAATATACAGTGCTTGTAACAGTTCAGTACCTTTGCAGTTGCGGGCAAAAATCTATTCCGGACCGGCTGTGCGATGGGATTATTGACACTGCCGGAACGCAGAAGGAGGAAAAAGTCATGAAAGAAACATGGAACGTCCTCGACCCGGACGAGTATGTAAAACACAATCCATTTATGGGATATACCAATATGAAGATTGAAAAGATCTCCCCGGAATGCAGTGAGATCAGTATGAAGATCACTCACGGCGTGACAAACCTGATGGGCATGGTCCATGGCGGAATGCTCTATGCTCTGGCAGATGTGGTAACAGGCCTCACGGCCAGAGCCGACGGAAGAAAATATGTGACCCAGAGTGCCCATATAAACTTTATCCGGAACGTATCGGAGGGAACGGTCTATGCAAAAGGCATCTTGATCCGCCGCGGCAGATCCATCACAATCGTCCGCAGTGAAGTGACAGATGAAAAGGGAGATCTTCTCGCTGATGTGACCGTGGACATGTTCTGTCTTGGAGAGTAGTCTCCTGGCAGGAGAAAAACAGGCCAAACCTGTCAAGATCACAAGAGATAAATTTGAGACAACTCATCCAGGCGTGTCATGATCGAAAAACGCCGTATTTTCAAAGAAAATTTAAGGTTTCTCCTTGACATGCAGAAAAACTCTGTATATAATAATGGGGCGTGCATCGGGTACGTCCCGTTTTTTGTGCGCATAAAGGCTGAAAGCAGCAACCAACAGTCAATATCACAGGAGGTGAAAAGAATGCCAACATTTAACCAGTTAGTAAGAAAAGGTAGAGAGACTACTGTAAAGAAATCTACAGCTCCGGCACTCCAGAAAGGATACAATTCCCTTCATAAGAAAGCCACAGATACATCTGCTCCGCAGAAGAGAGGTGTATGCACAGCTGTTAAGACTGCAACTCCTAAGAAGCCGAACTCCGCTCTTAGAAAGATTGCCAGAGTACGTCTTTCCAACGGTATTGAAGTAACAAGCTATATCCCGGGTGAGGGACATAACCTTCAGGAGCACTCCGTTGTTCTGATCCGTGGTGGTCGTGTTAAGGACCTTCCGGGTACCAGATACCACATCATCAGAGGTACTCTTGATACTGCAGGCGTTGCCAACAGAAGACAGGCTCGCTCCAAGTACGGCGCAAAGAGACCGAAAGATAAAAAATAATTGCGAAGCAATTATTGCTACTCAAACGTAGCGAAGCGGAGTTCGAGTTTCCCGTCTTAAGTGGCGGTCGATAGAAACTTGAACAACCGCATAGGGATCACTAACAGGAATAAAGTGAATGCGTACAACGCATATTAGTGCCGGTGGTATTTGACCTGTGGTTGCAGGAGATAGATAGAAAACCGCGCGCGAACACATTTTATGGAAACATGTGAGTACCGATGATATAATTTTTATAATTAAGGAGGGAAGTAACGTGCCACGTAAAGGACATACTCAGAAAAGAGACGTATTAGCAGACCCGCTTTACAGCAACAAAGTTGTAACCAAGCTGATCAACAACATCATGCTTGATGGTAAGAGGGGCGTTGCTCAGAAAATTGTTTACGGCGCTTTCGAAGAGGTCGCTGAGAAGACCGGTAAGGACGCTGTAGAAGTATTCGAAGAGGCTATGAACAACATCATGCCGGTTCTCGAGGTTAAGGCAAAACGTATCGGTGGTGCAACATACCAGGTACCGATCGAGGTTAAGCCGGAGAGAAGACAGGCATTAGGCCTTCGCTGGATCACTCTCTATTCCCGTAAGAGAAGCGAGAAGACCCAGGTAGAGAGACTTGCAAACGAGATTATGGATGCAGCTAACAACACTGGCGCATCTGTAAAGAAGAAAGAGGAAATGCATAAGATGGCTGAGGCTAACAAGGCATTTGCTCACTACAGATTCTAATAGGAGGAAAGATCCTTGGCTGGAAGAGAATATCCGTTAGAGAGAACCAGAAATATCGGAATCATGGCTCATATCGATGCTGGTAAGACAACAACGACAGAGCGTATCCTTTATTATACTGGTATTAACTATAAGATCGGTGATACTCACGAAGGTACAGCTACCATGGACTGGATGGAGCAGGAGCAGGAGAGAGGTATCACGATCACATCCGCAGCTACGACTTGTCACTGGACTCTTCAGGAAAAGACAAAGCCGAAGGCTGGCGCACTTGAGCACCGTATCAACATCATCGATACACCAGGCCACGTAGACTTCACTGTTGAGGTTGAGCGTTCCCTCCGTGTACTTGATGGCGCTGTTGGCGTTTTCTGTGCAAAGGGTGGTGTAGAGCCGCAGTCCGAGAACGTATGGCGTCAGGCTGATACCTACAACGTACCGAGAATGGCATTCATCAACAAGATGGATATCCTTGGGGCAAACTTCTACGGCTGTGTAGATCAGATCCGTACAAGACTTGGCAAGAACGCGATCTGCATCCAGCTCCCGATCGGTAAGGAAGACGAGTTCAAGGGAATCATCGACCTCTTCGAGATGAAGGCTTACATCTACAATGATGATAAGGGCGATGATATCTCCGTAACAGACATTCCGGAAGATATGGCAGATGATGCAGAGCTTTACCACAGCGAACTCGTTGAGAAGATCTGCGAGCTCGATGATGACCTCATGATGCAGTATCTTGAGGGTGAGGAGCCGACCGTTGATGAGATGAAGAAGGTTCTTCGTAAAGCAACCTGCGAGTGTCAGGCAATTCCGGTATGCTGCGGTACAGCATACAGAAACAAAGGCGTACAGAAGCTCCTTGATGCGATCATCGAGTACATGCCGTCTCCGCTTGACATCCCGCCGATCAAGGGCGTTGACCTTGAGGGCAACGAAGTAGTTCGTCATTCTTCCGATGATGAGCCGTTCTCCGCACTTGCATTCAAGATCATGACAGACCCGTTCGTAGGTAAGCTTGCATTCTTCCGTGTTTACTCCGGAACAATGAACTCCGGTTCCTACGTATTAAACGCAACAAAAGATAAAAAAGAGCGTGTTGGCCGTATCCTTCAGATGCATGCAAACAAGAGACACGAGCTTGACAAGGTTTACTCCGGTGATATCGCCGCTGCAGTTGGATTCAAGTCCACAACAACTGGTGATACAATTTGTGACGAGCAGCATCCGGTAATCCTTGAGTCCATGGTATTCCCGGAGCCGGTTATCGATATCGCAATCGAGCCGAAGACAAAAGCCGGACAGGATAAGATGGGCGAGGCTCTTGCAAAGCTTGCTGAAGAGGACCCGACATTCCGTGTTCATACTGATACAGAAACAGGCCAGACCATCATCTCCGGTATGGGTGAGCTGCATCTGGAAATCATCGTTGACCGTCTCCTTCGTGAATTCAAGGTAGAGGCTAACGTTGGTGCTCCGCAGGTTGCTTATAAAGAGACAATGACTAAGGCTGTTGACGTAGACAGCAAGTACGCGAAGCAGTCTGGTGGTCGTGGACAGTACGGTCACTGTAAAGTACACTTCACACCGATGGATCCGAACGGCGAAGAGACATTCAAGTTCACTTCTTCCGTTGTCGGCGGTGCTATTCCGAAGGAATACATTCCGGCTGTCGGCGAAGGTATCGAAGAGGCTACAAAGGCCGGTATCCTTGGCGGATTCCCGGTACTCGGCGTAGCTGCAGATGTATATGATGGATCTTACCATGAGGTCGACTCTTCCGAGATGGCATTCCACATCGCTGGTTCCATGGCATTCAAGGATGCTATGGCGAAAGGTAACCCGGTACTTCTTGAGCCGATCATGAAGGTAGAGGTTACAATGCCTGAGGAGTACATGGGCGACGTTATCGGTGACGTTAACGCACGTCGTGGACGTATCGAGGGTATGGAAGATATCGGCGGCGGCAAGATGGTTAAGGCATATGTTCCGCTTGCTGAGATGTTCGGCTACTCCACAGACCTTCGTTCCAGAACACAGGGTCGTGGTAACTACTCCATGTTCTTCGAGAAGTACGAGCAGGTACCGAAGAGCGTTCAGGAGAAGATCATCGCTGAGAGAAAGGGCGCTGCGAAATAATCCCACGGGATTATTTCCGGTTTCCTCTTGCATATAGCAAGAATAGGCTTGAAAAACTTTTTCGAATGGAATATAATAGTATTCAGCCTAAGTTAAATATGATAGCCCAATGGGCGCAAAATTAAGGAGGACGTTTTAAAATGGCAAAAGCTAAGTTTGAAAGAACCAAACCGCATTGTAACATTGGTACCATTGGACACGTTGACCATGGTAAAACAACATTAACAGCAGCAATCACAAAAGTTCTTGCAGCAAGAGTTGCAGGTAACACAGCTGAGAACTTTGAAGATATCGATAAAGCTCCGGAAGAGAGAGAACGTGGTATCACAATCTCCACAGCTCACGTTGAGTATCAGACAGAGAAGAGACACTATGCACACGTTGACTGCCCAGGCCATGCTGACTATGTAAAGAACATGATCACTGGTGCTGCTCAGATGGATGGTGCTATCCTCGTTGTAGCTGCTACTGATGGTGTTATGGCTCAGACAAGAGAGCACATCCTGCTTTCCCGTCAGGTAGGCGTACCGTACATCGTAGTATTCATGAACAAGTGCGATATGGTTGACGATCCGGAGCTTCTTGAGCTCGTAGAGATGGAGATCAGAGATCTTCTTAACGAGTACGAGTTCCCGGGCGATGACACTCCGATCATCCAGGGTTCCGCTCTTAAGGCTCTTGAGGATCCGAACGGTGAGTGGGGCGACAAGATCATGGAACTTATGGACGCTGTAGATAGCTACATTCCGGATCCGGTTCGTGACACAGATAAGCCGTTCCTTATGCCGATCGAGGATGTATTCACAATCACAGGTCGTGGTACAGTTGCTACAGGCCGTGTAGAGCGTGGTACTCTTAAACTCAACGATGAGGTTGAGATCGTTGGTATTCACGAGGAGACTCGTAAGACAGTTGTAACTGGTATCGAGATGTTCCGTAAGCTCCTTGACCAGGCTCAGGCTGGTGATAACATCGGTGCTCTTCTTCGTGGTGTTCAGAGAACAGAGATCCAGAGAGGTCAGTGTCTTGTTAAACCGGGTTCCGTAACCTGCCACAAGAAATTCACAGCTCAGGTTTACGTTCTTACTAAAGACGAGGGTGGCCGTCATACACCGTTCTTCAACAACTATCGTCCGCAGTTCTACTTCAGAACAACAGACGTTACAGGCGTTTGCGAGCTTCCGGAAGGTACAGAGATGTGCATGCCGGGCGACAACGTTGAGATGACAATCGAGCTTATCCATCCGGTAGCTATGGAGCAGGGTCTTCGTTTCGCTATCCGTGAGGGCGGCAGAACTGTTGGTTCCGGTAGAGTTGCTACAATCATCGAGTAATCAACGAATCTAATACCGAGGTGCTTTGCACCGAAAAAATAAATATAGTATCTCCGTGAGATATTTGTGTCCAAGCGCAAGATGCCCGCAGAACTTTGTTCTGCGGGTTTTTCTGTTACAAAAACAATATATGCTATGTTAGCAGTACCGAATTTGTGATTTTGCCGTAAACGAAAAGATTACATGCACCTAACTGATTTTACGCTTGACTAACCAATAGTTTGAGGAGTATTCTATAAAAAGAAGATACAAAATGAATAAATTCATATAAATTTACAGACAATATCCGATAAAACAATTGTAAAGCATAGGATCAGGGGGCGTTATTATGCAGGCTTTATCAACGGCAAAATCAGGGGAACGTTATACAATTAAGTGGATGCTCGGAAACCAGAAGGTGATGGATTTTCTTCATCGCCACGATTTCTGCGAGGGAAACCCGATCGATGTGATCCTGCGGAACAATGACTGGATGATCATTGGAAATGACATGTGCAGAGTCGCGATCGGATGTGAAGTTGCGGATAGAATCCAGGTTTAAGGTTTTTGAAAGATAAATAAAGAATGGGATCTTCGATAAAAGAAGGTGTGGCGGACAGAGAAAAAAGGTCTGGCGCACCTTTTATATTGCCATGCATCTGGAAAAAGCTGCCGGTGGCAGGTTCTGTAGCCAGGAAAGTCGGGAAAAGTTCTTCCCGCCGGGAAACTGGATGACAATCCCGCCGCCTTATGATATGCTTGAGGAAGAATAAGGATCAGGAGGACGTTTAGATGGTGAATATATACGGAACGCTGGGACCGGCGTGCGCAAGCGAGAAGGTGCTGGCGGAGATGTTTTCACTGGGAATGACAGGAATGCGGCTGAACCTGTCCCATGTTACGCTCGCAGAGTCAGGGGATCTGATTGGAAAGATGAAGCGCGCAGCAGAAAAATGCGGGGTAAAACCGCAGCTTCTCGTGGACCTTCAGGGACCGGAACTGCGAACCGGAACCATCTCTGAGCCTGTTTCGTTGAAGAATGGGGATATTGTAGAGATATGCGGAATCCCAGAAAAAGTGAAGGATTCCTCAGTAAGTGGGGCAGATAGAAAAGAAATCGCACAGAAATCTGAAAATAAAGATATCGAGAAAATACCAGCTGAGAAAAATACATTTGGAAAAGGTTCTGGAAACGCTGATCGGTCCCAAAATAAACGTGACCATGTGAAAGCACCTGGAGAGTATGCGAAGATCATGCTGCCGGAACTCACCTTCCCATACCTGATTCCGGGTCAGGAAGTTCTTCTGGACGATGGGAAGATCCATTTAAAAATTGTGGAAAAAGCGGAAAATGTGACCGAGAATGGTGGAGAAAACACTCAGGAAAAGCGTTATTTCGCAAAGGTCCTCTGGGGCGGTCTCCTAAAGAGCAGAAAGAGCGCGGCTCTTCCGGGCGCGAAGATCTATCCGCCGACGCTGACAAATTCTGACCTTGCAAACATTAAGATCGCAAAAGAGATGGGCGTGACCGGTGTCATGCAGCCATTTGTGAGAGATCACAGTGACTTGGAGTGCGTAAAAGAGGCGCTTCGGGAGGCGGGAGCGGAGGATATCAGGCTCTTCGCGAAGATCGAAAACATGGATGGCGTCCGGAAACTGGAGAAACTTCTTCCGGCGGCGGATGAGATCGTGATCGCCAGGGGTGACCTTGGAAATGCCGTTCATCTCTGGGACCTTCCGGGTGTCCAGCGCCAGATCTCCGAGAAGTGCCGGGCGGCGGGAAAGCCGTTCATGGTAGTGACCCAGATGCTGGCCTCCATGGAGCGCAGCCCTGTCCCGACCCGTGCGGAGGTAAATGATATCTTCCATGCTGTGATGGATGGCGCTGCTTCAATCATGGTGACAGGGGAGACTGCGGTCGGAGATTACCCGGTGGAAGTCATCCGGTATATGGTGAATACGGTGAGAAGCGCGGAGAAGAAAAAAATAGATAAATAATTGCAATTGTTTAACAAATTGATGCACTTGACGTGCGAAAAATCCAGAAAGAAAAAATAAGTAGAACGACTAGAAAGCGAAAAAATACGTTCCATCTACGGCAGGTACGATTCTTTCATCCAGAGCTTAGAAAGAACCGCTGGCACACCGGGATGGAACGTATTTTTAAATGGGTGATGTAAGGGCGGAGCGTGCGGAAGACGAACTGGCTGGTCTCATGGGTGACCGGGATGTGGGAGAGATCTACGAGAAGACCGAAATTGTTGTGGGTCATCCGCATCTCGGCGCCGAATTTTGCCGCGTATGGAGCCGGTTCCATGAGGGAGGCTTTGTCGGGAAAACTCATCCATTGGAGCGCACCGACGCGGAAATATTTGTGGATCGATTCATTCATAATTTTAAATGTAGTTCAGTATCGTAAGGAACGGAACATTTCCTTTCTCCTGGATAGCAAATGACGACAGGAATTTTTGAAATGAAATGTCACAGGAAATTCCAGATAATTTCCTGTGACACAGTGGCGCTAAAAAGCCTGATATGCCCAGTCAAAATTATTTCATGTTCACTACATGAACCGGTTTTCCGTTTAAGAACGCCCGGATATTCTCCACAGTGCAGTCCATGATCCGCCTGCGGCTTTCCTTCGGAGCCCATGAAATATGCGGGGTGATGATGCAGTTTGGAGCTTTTAAGAGCGGGTTGTCAGCCTTGATCGGCTCAGTGGAAACGACATCGAGACCGGCGGCAGCGACTTTGCCGGAAGCAAGCGCTTCTACGAGGTCCACCTCGTTGACAAGCTGCCCGCGGGCATTGTTCAGAAGAATCACGCCGTCCTTCATTTTCGCGATATTTTCCCGGTTGATGAGTCCTGCGTTTTCCGGTGTCAGATTGCAGTGCAGGGAGATCACGTCAGCCTTCGCGAAAAGCTCATCCTGGGTAACGTAATCCGCGATCGCGCGGCCGGATTCATTCGGGTAGAGGTCATAGGCGATGACGTTCATGCCGAGAGCTTTCGCGATGCGTCCCTCAGCCTGACCGATGCGCCCGAAGCCGATGATGCCCATGGTCTTTCCCTCCAGCTCGATCAGCGGATAGTCCCAGTAGCACCAGTCAATGCTTTCAGCCCATTTTCCTTCATGGACAGTCTTGTCATGGTGGCCGATGTGATGGCAGACCTCAAGGAGAAGAGCGATGGAGAACTGACTGACAGAGGCGGTTCCGTATGTCGGAACATTCACAACAGGAATTCCCTTTTCAGCGGCGTAGTTATAGTCGATGACATTGTAGCCGGTGGCGAGAGCCGCGATCAGCTTGATACGCGGACACTTGTCGATGGTCTCACGGGAGATCGGGGTCTTATTTGTGATGATAATCTCGGCATCACCGATACGTTCAGTGATCAGAGGTGATTCTGTGAAGGAAGTTCTGTCATAGACGGTGAGGTCACCGAATTCTTTTAACGCGTCCCAGCTTAAATCGCCCGGGTTTTCTGTATATCCATCTAAAACTACAAGCTTCATATATAATCGTCTCCTTTTTTGAAAAAATTGTGGGCAGATAAAACACAGAAGCAGATAAAACACAGAAGAGTATCCGCCAAAAGGCTCAGAAAGTGAAAATATAAGTTTCATGCACCTGATTTGAGGCTGATAAAAATTTTGAGTCCCCAATTCCCGGTAGTCTTTCTCGGTCATGAAGTGCCTACAGGTTATAAAAACCATCGAAAGAAATCAAAGACCGCTATATTTATCTTAAATTTCCAATTTGAAACAGTCTAAGCACATTCTCAGCAGTATTCAGCAGATTCTCCTCCGCATGACTCATCACATCCTCCAACGACATGACGCCCGGAACCGTGTCGAAGATCGCATCGATCCCGAAATTATAAAGCGTTTCGCATCCGTCGCCTTTCGCCCCGGCGATGGCAACCACCGGCACATTCCGGACTTTTTTGGCGCGTTCAGCGACACCGACAGGAACTTTTCCCAGCGCGGACTGGAAGTCAATCCGTCCTTCGCCCGTAATTACAAGGTCCGCCTGCTTCACATGCTCATCGAAATCCGTGAGATCCAGAACCAGGTCGATTCCCGAGCAGATCGTCACCGGGAAATACGGGAGAATTCCGCAGAGCAGGCCGCCTGCCGCTCCGCTCCCGTCGGTGTCGGCGGCAGCGCAGTGGAGTTTATCCTTCAAAACTGCGGCATAGTGAGCGAGCGCCGCGTCAAGAATCTTCACCTGCTCCTCATCAGCCCCTTTCTGAGGTCCGAACACGGCAGCTGCTCCGAGGGCTCCGCAAAGGTGATTTTTTACATCGCAGGCAACCAAAAACTTGCATCCGGCGGCTTCCCTCAAAAGCCCATCCGTGGAGATCGAGGCAAGTTCCCTTAAGTGGACACCGCCTGGTTCCAGTTCCTTCCCATCCTTATCGAGAAACGAGATTCCAAGGGCGCCTGCCAGCCCGGCGCCGCCGTCGGTGGTGGCGCTTCCGCCGAGACCTAAGATGATCTTTTTAACTCTATGTTCCAGGGCGTGACGGATCAGCTCGCCCGTTCCAAAGGTGGACGCGTGCAGGGCATCCCGCTCCTCAGGTTTTAATAAGGTAAGTCCGGACGCCGCAGCGGTCTCGATCACGGCGCTGCCGTCCGGGAGAAGTCCATACTCGGCGGTTATTGGGCGCCCCAAAGGATCATGGGCAGGAACGCTGACTTTTGTTCCTCTCATGGCAGCAACCAAGGCATCAACGGTTCCCTCTCCGCCGTCAGCGACAGGAATCTTTGTGATGGTCACATCCGGGATTACATTTTTTGCGGCACGTTCAATGGTATCGGTCACTTGTCTGGCAGAGCAGCTTCCCTTAAAGGAATCTGCGGCGATCAGTATGTTCATGTTCCGTTCCTCCCTTGTATACACAGTAGAACCACTGTATTGAGTGGCTGATAAAGCATGGATTTTAAGTCGAGAGCTTATACTTTCCGGTTAGTTCCGTATAGGAACAGGCTATTGAAATATTATCATTATAACAGAAAATCAGAGTACGAACATGTACCCTGATCAACTTACTGAAAAATATCGTTACAGTTCAGCCATTACATCTTCTTGTTTTCATATTCATGAAAACAAGAAGCTTGGTGGTTCCACCATATGCTGATTTGGATGAAAAAGTGCTTATGCAAGCAAGCTTGCAACACACTTTCTCATTCAAACCAGCGCATGGCTGAACTGTAACAAAATATCCGTTTTTTGTATGAAAGACTGAACTCACGCAGACAAGATTTTACAGATAAAGCAGTTTCAAATTGTGAAAGATGGAGTCTGCGGAGAACCGTGAATCGACGGTTTAGTATGTATCTAACGGCGGCTCAACAGAATCCGGCAGCGGGCAGGTATAGTGTCCACCGTTTCTCTTGTGGAGTTCTTTCTTTGCGGCTTCGATCACATCCGGGCGGTCCATGGTGCGGATGCAGGAGAGAGCCAGGACTTTTGCTGCGGTCAGGAGTCCCTTGTGGGCTAACGGGCTGCAGGACTGGGCAACCATCTGCCAGGAGTGTCCGACATTTCCGATACATGCGGTGGCAATATTGATATTTAAGGTAGGGGCGGCGTATCCGACATCACCCACATCTGTAGAGCCGGCGGTCAGCTTGATCTTATCCGGGTTGAACGGGTGGATCTCGGAATCCAGCGGCCTTTCAAGAATCTCCTCTAAGCGGTCTTCCCCGTAAGTCTCAATGATCTGGGATTTGATGTTTTCCAGGGTGGTCGCCGGGTAGGTATTTAAGAATTCCTTTGCCATCCTGTAATCCGCGTCATCCCATTTCGGAGCGCCGACTTCCTGTAAACACTCGTCCGCAACCGCCGCCAGGGCGTTGTTTGGAAGATATTCGGTGAACGCCATGGAAAGCTCGCACTCAAAGGTGGTATCGGTCATGATGGATGCGCCGCGGGCAACATTTTTTACGCGCTCGAAGAGCTCTTTTACCTGGTAGACCCACGGAGAGCGGACCTCATAGCGGATCGTCGCGTGATCCTGTACGACGTTCGGGGCGGTTCCGCCGGCATCGATGTAAGCGTAGTGGATTCTCGCTTCCGGGATCATGTGCTCTCTCAGGTAGTTGCAGCCCACGTTCATGAGTTCAACGGCGTCCAGGGCACTTCTTCCGAGGTATGGGGTTGCGCCTGCGTGGGACGCAACACCCTTAAAATAGAAGTTTGCGCCCATGATGGCGTTGCTGTGATTGCACTCGACGGCGTTCTTTGTTGCCGGGTGCCAGGAGTATACGAAATCGACATCGTCGAACATGCCTGCGCGGGCCATGAACTGCTTGGAACCTGCGCCTTCTTCAGCCGGGCAGCCGAAGTAGATGATGGTTCCGTCCTTCTTGTTGGCGATCAGGTATTCCCTGACAGCCAGGGCAGCGGCGAGAGCGCCGGTACCGAGCGCGCAGTGGCCGCAGCCATGTCCCGGAGCGCCTTCCTTTAAAGGTTCCTTGTGCGGGTCAGCGGCCTTCTGGCTTAAGGAAGACAGGGCATCATACTCGCCGAGGATTCCCATGACAGGTTTTCCTGTTCCGTAGGAAAAGGTTCCGGTAAAGCAGGTCGGGATTCCGGCATCGCCTTCCGTCAAGGCAAAGCCCTCTTCTTTTAAGATTGATTTTAACAGGGCAGCCGATTTTGTCTCATGGAACGCCAGCTCGGCATACTCCCAGATCTTATCGTTGGCATCCAGGATCTTCGCGGATTTTTCGTCGATCACGCGGGTGAGAAATTCCAGGTCTTTATTCATGTGAGATTCCGTCCTTTCTGAAAATGTTGGATGGCGAGTGGGAAAAACATTTCTTTCGCACTGCGCTGTGATATAGAGTTAGTTTACAACAGTTTGCTGAAAAGTACAATGGAAAAAGGAGTTTTGCGGAAAATTTTCTGCGAAGTTTTGTCCTCTGTTCCCGGCTGCAGGAGCAGAAATTGAAAATATTCAGTAACTGTTCAGTAGGTCTGCGCATTTGCTGCGCTGACCGTAATAAAACATAGGCTTAAAGGCAAAAATCCCATCGGCGAAGCCGATTTGGAATGAATTTTTGCCCGTAACTATGAGGCACTGAACAGTTACAATATTCAGATGATCAGAATGAGACGCGGGTCCGGGCGGTCGTGCGGCAATTCTGCGGCAGGTATTTACCATGCAAGGAAAGGCATGGTATAATGGGCGTTAACAAAGAAGCTAAAGCTCGGGAACGCAGACTGCCGAAAGGCGGCGGAATGGGCTGCGCATCCTGGCAGATAATAGAAATACAGGAGGGAAAATTATGCCAAAGCTGATCTATGTGGCGGATGATGAAAAAAACATCTGTTTTCTGATAGAAAATTTCCTGGAAAAAGAGGGATATGAGGTGGAGTGCTTCGGGGATGGCGAGTCCCTTCTTGACGCGTTCCAGAAAAAAGCGCCGGATCTCTGCATCCTCGATATCATGATGCCGGGGATGGATGGCCTCACGGTCTGCACCCAGATCCGGAAGACGAGCCATGTTCCGATCATCATTGTCTCTGCAAAGGATTCCCCATTAGACCGGATCACCGGAATCACTCTCGGAAGTGACGATTACATGGTAAAACCGTTCCTGCCGCTGGAACTTGTGACGAGAGTCAAGGCGTTATTCCGCCGCGTGGACACATTCTCCGGACAGGAGGAAGAGGCGAAGGAGTCCTATGAGATCGGGGATATCAAGCTCTACCCGAAGCGCCGTGCCGCGAAGTTAAAGGACGAAGATTTTGCCCTGACACCGCTGGAATTCGACTTCCTGTGCCATATGCTGGAGCGCCAGGAACATGCGGCGAGCCGTGATGACCTGTTAAAATCTCTCTGGAAGGTGGACAGCAGGGAAGTTGACACCCGAGCTGTGGATGACATGGTGAAGCGTCTCAGAAAGAAGCTGAAGGACCAGAAGAGCACCGTGAAGATCGAGACCGTATGGGGCTACGGATTCCGCCTGACGAGTGGAGGAGAGGCATGAAATTAAGTATCCGGATGAAGATATTCCTTCCGGTGATGTTTCTTCTGATCGCGTTCCCGGTTGCGGCGTGGTTCGTGTTCAGCTATGCGCTGGACGGACATATGAACTACAACGCGAAGCGTGACCTGGGGCAGATGGTGAAGACCGTGGAGGAACTGGCGGACGAATACAGCAACCTGGACGTGCCGGACGAAACTAATGCGCCGGATGCCGGGAAGAGTCTCTTGAGTGCCCTGCGGAACGCGGCTCAGACAGAGTCCGGGGAGTCGAAAATGCTGGTCATTGGAAATAATTACCGGGTGCTGTACCCGAAAAACTATGATGACCAGCCGGAGATGACCCAGATGTACTCGGAATTTCTGACGAGAATGACCGGAAATGATTCGGCGTTCGAGAGCGGGGAGATCACGGAGGAGACCATCGGTGACACAAAATATATGCTCTATTTTCTGGATGTGGGTCAGAACCGGCCCAGTCATGTCCAGAATGTGCTCTTATACTGTCCGATCCACGATACCAGCGTGATCTTAAATGAGGTGTCGAGACTGGTGCTCATGATTATGGGAGCGATGGCGGGCGTGTCCATTGTGCTGTTCTGGTTCGTTGCGGGAAGTATTTCGACTCCGGTGAGCCGTCTCTGCGAAGCAGCCCGGGGAATCGGTGAGAAGAAGTTTAAGAAAGTCGAGACTGGGACCAACGTAAAGGAGCTCTACGAGCTGGAGAACGAGATCAACCAGATGCAGGACAATCTCTTAAAGGCAGACGAGGCGGAGCGTGTGTTTTTCCAGAACGCGTCCCATGAGCTCAGAACGCCGCTTATGTCCATCAGCGGTTATGCCCAGGGAATCCAGAGAGGCGTCTTTGAGGATGTCTCCCAGGCAGCAGGCGTGATCCTGGACGAGAGCAGCCGCCTGACGGAAGTTGTTGACGGGATCCTGACGTTGACGAGAATGGACCAGATGCGGTACCAGGTCGTGCCGGTGGAGTTGGGGATCCGGGAGTACATCGAGGACCAGATCGAGCGCCTTGAGGGACTTGCGTATCGGAAAAAAATAAAATTGGAATTTTTGCCGGGGGATGAGCATAAAATTATCTCGGATGTGATGCTTTTAGGCCGGGCGTTCTCGAATGTGACATCAAACTGTATCCGATACGCAAAGGAGATGGTCTGGATCTCCGTGGAGGAGAACGGGGAGCAGCTAAAGATCACGATCCGGGACGACGGGCCGGGAATCCTGGAAGACGATCTTCCTCATCTGTTCGATCGCTTTTATAAAGGGAAGAACGGAAATCACGGGCTGGGGCTTTCCATCGCAAAACGCTCCATGGAGTACATGGGAGGCGATATTGCGGCAAAAGCCTCGCCGGAAGGTGCCATATTTACGATCATACTGCCGCAGGATTGCCGCAGCTTTGCCGTAGAAGAATGGACAGAAGTGTGATAAGATGATAACAGTTCAGAGAGTGGACTTGTAAGTGTGATAAGCAGACATTTGCAGATATTCTTTGAATGAACGGAACATGGAAAATATCCACCTATTGAATAAAAAGTAAAATCGGGTGGGTTTCAGATGTTTTAGTATCTCGGGAGCACGAAAGTGTCAAGAGATTGATTATCAGCTTGCAATGAGGAGGACACGAAGATGAAGAGGATTTTATTTTTATTCGGTCTTCTGGTATGTCTTGCGGGAATGCCGTTGACAGCTTTTGCGGATAATAAGACTGCGAAGCAGACGTATGAGACGGCGATCTCGGACAACTGGAAAACGATGTTAAAGAACAGTATTGCACTGGATACGATCAACGCGGAGAACAACACCCACCTTTTAAACTGGCAGGATGTAAAGAACCCGTCGGACGAGGCGGTAAAGCTTGTGGAGAAGATCCGGAAGCTCCAGGCAGAGCAGGAAGAGGATCAGGAGAGCATGGACCCGTACACAAAGGCGAAGAAGACCTGTGACGAGAAGTTAAATGCGGACGGCGCGAATGCGGCGCTGGAGAATATTATCCGGATCCAGAAAGACCGTCTGAGCGATCAGAAGGAACTGCAGGCACTGTGGGCGAAGGTCGACAAACTGCTGAAGTAATTCTGGAATGATTTTTACGAAAGAGGAAACGGCTGTGAAGTGAAATAAAACTTCGCAGCCGTTTTTTGTGCTGTCAGACAGCTGAAATATGCTGCCAGCAGTAAAGGCAAGCCCCCTTTTATCAGATGATTCAACCCTGGAAGTCAGCTAAATCCGGAATATATTCCTTCAGGATCTCCGGATGATAGTTTGCGATCAGTTCCTCCGGAAAGTTTAACTCCTTTAAGAGGGCCTCCGCCCGTCCATGTTCCCCGACAGCCGTCGTAAAGTGGGCATCGCTGTTCATGATAACCGGAACCTTGTATTTCGCACAGAGCGGAAGAATGATCCGGTCATTTTCGTATGCGTGGATGCGGGATCCGCCCGGGGTCAGGGATGTGTTGTTGAGCTCGATCATCCGGTGGTGCTCCTTTGCGGTCTTCACTACCGCCTCGTAGTCCAGCGGGAATTTTCCGTCATCCGGGTGTCCGAGGATCGTGACATATGGATTTTTTAATGCTGTGACGACAGCGAAGGTGTTTTCTTCCCTTGTTCCCGGCTTTAAGCAGAGGTCATGGAGACTGGCAACGGTGTAGGATAACCGCTTTAACATCTTTTCCGACAGGTCGATGGTTCCTTTATAATCTACGATATTTAACTCACAGCCGAATAAAAGGCGGACGCCCTCCAAGACCGGCGGGATCACATTGAAGTTACAAAACTGCATCTCCCCACAGCTTCCAGGCATGGACGGGGCGTGCTCGGTGATGCCGAGGATCGGCAGGTCCTTTAAAGCGGCGGCATGGACCATCTCCGTGATGGTTCCATAGGCATGTCCGCTGGCGATGGTATGGGTATGCAGGTCAGCATAATCTTTCATGGTGAGTGCCTCCAAAATATATACTATGCGTTACTGCTCACGCTTTGCGCAAACAGTAACTGATTTTGCCGATGCTTCGCATTCCAGATCGGCAAAATCCACTACCACCACTGTATTGTACGGAATTTTCAGCTCAGAAAACTCCTACCCGTGTACAGTAATTACTATGCACATTTTAGCATGATTTTTTTGTGAAAACTATGGCAAATATTCACAGAATATGGTTAAATAGAGAAAGGAATTACTATTCATAATTACGCCGTCCAACGGCGTAAGGGCAGATGGTGAGAAAAGGAGAGATGACATATGGAATCCATGGACGATTACAAAGAGGAGCTGGAAGCCTCCCTTAAAAAAATTAGAGTTGGCGATGTTGTGACAGGTACCGTGATCGATGTGACAGATGACGCGGTGATCGTGGACTTGAAGGCTTACGCGGACGGCGTGATCCGCAAGGACGACCTGAGCGAAGATCCTGATTTCAATATGGCAGAGATGATCCATCCGGGCGACGAGATCACAGCCACCGTGATGGCGACAAACGACGGCGAGGGAAATATGGTCCTCTCAAAGAAGGAAGCAAATCAGGTCCTCGCGTGGGATAAGCTGAAAAATATGATGGAAGAGCGCACTGTTGTCCCGGTAAAGATCGCTGAGATCGTAAACGCCGGCGCTGTTGCGTACCTGGAAGGGATCCGCGGATTTATTCCGGCTTCCCGTCTGAGCGACGAGTATGTGGAAGACTTAAAGGAATTCGACGGAAAGACCATCGAGGTAACCGTTATCACCGCCGACGAGGAGACACACCGCCTCGTATTATCCGGCCGCGAGGCAGCGAGAGAGAAGAAACAGGAAGAGACAAACAAAAAAATAGCAAAATGCGAAGTCGGCGCTGTCATGAAGGGTACCGTCGAGACCTTAAAGGACTACGGCGCATTTGTAGAGCTTGAGAACGGACTTACCGGTCTCCTTCATATCTCCCAGATCAGCACAAAGAGGATCAAACATCCGGGCGCTGTTCTGAAAGAGGGACAGGAAGTACGTGTAAAAATTATCTCCACCGCAAACAACAAGATCAGTCTGTCTATGAAGGAGCTGATCGAGGAGGAAGAGGAGAGAGAAGCTGAGGACACCTACGGATATAAGGAAGAAGGTCAGGCAAGCACAGGTCTTGCGGATCTCTTAAAGGGTCTGAAGCTGTAGCAGAGAACGCGTGAAGACATGGTCGCATGGACGGAACGTTCCCGGCTGCAAAGAAAGGGGGCGTCAGCATGACGAAAGAGTCTGGAGGCTTTGATCAGATCGATCAGTGGAAATCAACAATGTTTTTATACAGCTCCGCGTTAAAATCCATCAACACGAAGATCGAGATCTTAAACAATGAATTTATCCAGTTATACAATTACAATCCGATCGAACATATCACTTCCCGGTTGAAGACACCGGAGAGCATCGTGAAAAAGCTGAAGAACGATGGATGTGAAGTCACGATTGAAAACATGGTGGAGCACTTAAATGATATCGCGGGAATCAGGATCATCTGTTCCTTTATGTCCGATATTTATCCGATTGCGGATATGATCGCAAGACAGGCGGATATCACGGTCCTGCATGTTAAGGACTACATTAAATATCCGAAGACGAACGGATATAAGAGCTACCATATGGTAGTGACGATCCCGGTCTATCTGTCGGAAGGAAAGCGGGACACGAAGGTCGAGATCCAGATCCGGACTATCGCCATGGACTTCTGGGCATCCCTAGAGCACAAGATCGCTTATAAATTTGAGGGAAAAGCGCCGGATTATCTGGAGCGGGAGTTGAAGTCCTGTGCCGATATGGTGGATATGCTGGACATGAAGATGTTCTCCTTAAACCAGGCGATCATGGCGGTCGAGGAGGAAGAGCGGCGTGTTGAGGAAGAAAAGCGCCGCGAGCGGGAAAAGGCAGAAAAAAGACAGGAAGAACTTGCAGGAAACGGTCCAACGTAGGCCGTTTCCGCTCTTGTTAAGACAGGGAATTCCAGCAGCGAAAATATAAAATTTGTGGGCGGATCTGCCGGTACGGAAAATGGAGTGCAGGCAGAGCGCCGGAGGAAACATGAGAGTCGTATTACAGAGAGTAAAACACGCGTCGGTCCATGTGGACGGACAGGAGACGGGATCCATCGGACAGGGATTCCTGATCCTTCTCGGCGTCTCCGACACGGATGACGAGAGCATTGCGGACAAGATGGCGGACAAGATCTGCAAGCTCCGCATTTTTGAGGATGAGAACGGAAAGACGAACCGCTCGCTCCAGGATGTGGACGGCGAGATCCTTGTTGTGAGCCAGTTTACGCTGTACGCGGACTGCAGAAAGGGCAATCGCCCAAGCTTTACTGACGCTGGAGCGCCGGATCATGCGAACCGCCTCTATGAATATTTTATGGAGCGGTGCAGGATGCATGTGGAGAAGGTGGCACATGGGGAGTTCGGGGCAGATATGAAGGTGGACCTGCTAAATGATGGTCCATTTACACTGATGCTCGACAGTAAAGATCTGCTTACAAAGTAAGAGATAAGACACGACAGCTGCATGCAGGAATTGGAACATGTGTCCAGGTCGAAAATGGTTTCCATAAAACAGACTGATTCGGACCAGGCAGCGTGAGTGAGTTGTTATAATTCATAAAATACACATACGGAGGTTTTTAGCATGAACGGCAAAGATCTGGAAAAAGCACTTCTCTGGGAAGCTCCGCATATCGGAGAAAAAGCGCCGGAACAGATTCCGGAGGCGCAGGATTTCTGCGAGGGATACAAGACATTTTTAAATGAGGGAAAGACCGAGAGAGAATGTGTGAAAAAGGCGGTATCGCTCTTAACGAACGCCGGATACAAGGAATTTGACCCGGAGGTGTCCTACAAGCCGGGCGACAAGATCTACTGGGTAAACCGAAAGAAAGCGATCATCGCTTCCACCATCGGCACAAAGGATCTGAACGAGGGATTGCGCATGAACGGCGCCCATATCGATTCCCCGCGCCTGGACTTAAAGCCGAACCCATTATTTGAAAAGGACGAGATCGCCTACTTAAAGCCGCACTACTACGGCGGAATCCGCAAATATCAGTGGGGCACCGTGCCGTTATCCATGCACGGCGTTGTTATGAAGGCGGACGGAGAGACTGTTGAGGTCTCCATCGGCGAGAAAGAGGGCGATCCGCAGTTCTGCGTGACAGACCTTCTCCCGCACCTTGCGGCAGAGCAGAACGGAAGAAAGCTCGGCGAGGGCTTAAAGGGCGAGGAGCTGAACATCATCATCGGCTCCATCCCGTACCATGACGAGGAGAACGAGAAGATCAAGAATCCGGCGAAGCTCCTTGCGATGAAGTTATTGAATGACCGCTACGGAATCACGGAGAAGGATTTCACCCGTGCGGAGATCGAGATGGTTCCGGCATACAAGGCCGTTGATATCGGACTGGACCGCGGCCTCATCGGTTCCTATGGACAGGATGACCGTGTGTGCGCGTATACAGCGCTGATGGCGGAGATTGCTGCGGAGAACCCGGAACACACCACATTCACGATCCTTACAGATAAGGAAGAGATCGGCTCCGTCGGAAATACGGGACTTCACTCTGACTACGTCCACCATGCGGTTGAGGATCTTGCGGAGAGCTTTGGGGCGGACACAAAGACCGTTCTGCGCCATTCCATCTGCCTCTCCTCCGATGTAAACGCGGCATATGATCCGACATTCGCAAGCGTTTACGAGAACAGAAACTCCAGCTATGTAAACAAAGGCTGTGTGCTCACAAAGTACACAGGCGCGAGAGGAAAATCCGGCAGCAGTGATGCCAGCGCGGAGACCATGGCGAAGGTCATCGGTATCATGGAAGAGAATGGCGTTTACTGGCAGACTGGCGAACTCGGCGCCGTTGACGCGGGTGGCGGCGGAACCATCGCCCAGTTTGTGGCGATGATGGATGTGGATGTCGTGGATCTCGGTGTTCCGATCCTTTCCATGCATGCGCCGTTTGAGCTGGCTTCGAAGCTTGATGTGTACAATACATATAAGGCGTTTTGTGCGTTCTACAAATAAGAGATAGTAAAAAGCATCCTGGCGGGATCATGATGATATGATCCTTACAGGATGCTTTTTGATTTTCTCTTAAAATGATGTTGAGGTCAAAAAGTCTTTTGACCTCTCTGATACCAAGATCCAAAATCCTCCTGCAAGCAAGCTTGCGGCGGACTTCAGACCTTTGGACACTAATATCTTAAAATTCTGTGAACACCCTTTTTTTTCGCGTGGCGGTATGTTAGAATAAATATCACGCGCGGGTGACCCGGAAAATGGGCGGTGCGCGGGGAAATTGAGACAGAATGGAAGGAAACAAGAATATGAAAAAAATTATAAAAGCAGGTATCTGCGTTGCTGTAGCTGCAGTGATTGCAACAGGATGCGGAAATAAGAATCAGAATACTGAGAGCAGCTCCGCGGCTGTAGAGGAGACGGTATCCGCGACAACTGAGACAGAGACAAAATCCGAGGAAGAGCTTCACGACGAGGAGAGCGTCACTCTCGGAGATTACAAGAACCTGACCTTCTCCGCAAAGGAAGAGGAAGTTACTGACGCCAAGATCGAGACAAGATTAAAAGAACTCTGCGCGGAGTACCCGGTAACCATCGAGGGACGCCCGGCCCAGGAAGGTGACACCGCAAATATCGACTATTCCGGCACAAAGGATGGCGAGGCATTTGCAGGCGGAACCGCAGAGGGCTATGACCTGAAGCTTGGCAGCGGCACATTTATCGACGGCTTTGAGGACGGCGTCATCGGCATGAATGTCGGCGATGAGAAAGACTTAAACTTAAAATTCCCGGACAACTACAGCAGCGCTGACCTCGCAGGCCAGGAAGTCGTCTTCCATGTAAAATTAAACCAGTTAAAATCTGAGGCCGACAGCAAGGTGGACGATGATCTCGCAAAACGTTACTACAACGACGATACAGTGACTCTTGACCAGTTAAAAGAGGAAGTACGTGCGGAGCTTCAGGCAGAGGCTGACAGCCAGTTCTTCAACGCGGCAGGAAGTGAGCTCTTAAACGAGGTCATCAACAACTCCGAGGTTACAGCTGACCCGGATGCCGTTGATGATATGTTCAACCAGTTAAAGAACACATATTCCAGCTATGCAAGCAGCTATGGACTTGAGTTCGATCAGTTCCTCAGCATGTTCCTGGGAACGGACGAGGACGGACTCCGCGACACAGCAGAGAACCTTGTAAAACAGCAGATCATTTTAAACGCGATCCAGGCAGAGGAGAACCTTTCTGCGACAGATGAACAGAAAGATAAGCTCGCTGTTATGAACTACTTCAAGAACGCGGCGCAGATGATCACGACCTACGGCGAGGATTCCGCAAAGCAGATTTTCGACATGGGCGCTGTTTACTACTACCTGATCGATAACTCCACATATGTAGAGGCACCGGAGACAGAAGCCGAGACAACAGAGGCTGAGAATATTCTTGAAGAGAAAGAGACTGCTGCCGAGGAGAGCGAGAGCAGTTCCGCAGCAAACTAATACGGAGATCATGAAGAGAAAAGCATTATTTTTTGATATCGATGGGACGCTCCTGGTGGATGCGTCGAAGGAGCTCCCGAAGAGTGCGGCGCTTGCTTTAACAGAGGCGCGCCGCGCCGGACACCTGGTTTTCATCAACTCCGGGAGGACGAGATGTCTGATGAAGGATGTTGAGGGGAAAGTACCGGTGGACGGCTACCTCTGCGGCTGTGGAACCTACATAGAGGCGGAGGGAAAAGCCCTGCTCCACAGAAAAATCTCCGCAAAACGCCGTTGGGAGCTCCAAAAGGCGATCCTCGAGTGTAAACTTGACGGAATCTTAGAGGGACCGAAGGCATGTACGGTGCAGACCGGTGTCTCCCACATGGATGAGATCGAGCATGTGAAAAATGTGGTCTACAAGAACCAGGGCTTGGCCAGCGCGGACTGGAATACGGAGCTGGTGGATTTTGATAAGTTCTGTGTTCTTGCGGACGAGAACAGTGACGAGGAAGGTTTTTTAAAGATCCTGGCACCGGACGTGACCGCCATCGACCGGGGACACGGACTCTACGAGTGCGTGCCGACGGGGTACGATAAGGCGACGGCGATGGAAGTGATCTTAAAGAGATATGGGATCGCGAGGGAAGATTCCTATGCCTTTGGGGACAGCATGAACGATCTGGCGATGATCCGGTATGCCGGAAACAGCATTATTATGGAGAAACATGCGAAGGGGCTTGAGCCCTACGCAACTTTCATCACCAAAGATGTCGAAGACGACGGGATCGCCTGGGCGTTTGAGCAGCTTCATATCATATAAGAGAAAATCTGGCGGCAGTCTTGCTTTTTTTGGTGGGACTGCCGCTTTTTTATGTAACAGGAAATTCCGAGGAATTCCCTGTTACATAAAAAGGCACTAACGTGCCAAAGATGCGCACTCGCGCGAAGATGTAGATTGTCGCAAGCGACCGCGCGAGGCGCGAGAATGTGCCAAGGCACATTCTTTTTTATATTGATTTCGCTGTTGCACGAGGTCTGCCGTTTGTGGGCAGCAGGAGTCTTGCGGCGCAGAACTTTGTCCATGCATATCGTGTGTCCTTCGAACCGTGTCGAAACTTGCGTTCAAAAACCACTTTTCAATTACCGGAAAATGTATTATATATTTAAGTAAAAGGAAGTGGACGCAGGAAAGGGCGGCTGCTGACGAGGCGTAAGGGGGACGAAAACAATGAGCATGGAGAGACATTGCAAAAATGCTCTGGAAGAAGAAAACCAAAGGCTTCGCGAAGAGAACGACAGGCTGATGGACATTGTGGTACAGATGAAATGCACACTGAACCGCCTGGTGAAAGAGTATATTACGGAAAGTAAATAGTGAGGAAAGGCAGCGCAGGCGAGTATCACTGGGAGAAGATCAGCGGAAGATGGCAGTTCATCGATGGAAGGTGGTATTATCTGAATCCTGTCTCCGACGGAACCAGAGGAATTATGTGCGCAAGGAAGAGAACTCCGGACGGCTGGCTTGTAAAAGAGGACGGCAGTTGGGATGAAGAAGCAGGAAGATAAAAGGATAATTACAGTATAGAGATAAAAGGTGCCGGACTCTGAGCGAGAGAGTCCGGCACCTTTGCAATTATGCATTTTGTAAGAGTCCCAGAGGACTCAAACTTTATCTATGGTGTGGATGGTCAGCGTTACTGCACGATTCCGGTCGTATCCACGGTCCAGATTTTGCCGTTCGCGTCTTTGATGTCCTTATATCCGCGCCCTAACGCCGGCTTCTCGGAGGAAGTGGAGGAAGCGGATGCTTTCTGCACGTTTCCGGCGGTCCCTACGAGGTAGGTCACACCGTTTAAGACGGCCGGTGCATATCTCTGGTCGGCGGTGGCGTCCTGTCTTTTTCCGTAGACGTAGAGGATGCCGTCGCGGAGCCCGTGGTAGCCCTGTCCTTTCTTGTCACCGTCGGTGTGGAAGAACCAGTTCTCGGTCTCACCGGTTTCCTCGTTGTAGATCGCCTGTTTTCCGGTCTTTACGATACCGTCCTCACCGAAGTAAAAGTTTGCGATCTCATCGTTCGCCACATTCGCGATCTGTCTGCCTGTCTGCATGATTCCCAGGTCACTGAACGCATACTTTTTCGCGTTGATGGTGAACAGGGAATTTCCCTTTTTATCGGAAACATACGGCTTTCCGGCCTTAAAGTAGAAGGTGTAGACCTCATCTGCAGCGTGGATCCCGGAAATGCCCTCGATGGAGCGGAAACCTTCGGCGCGCTTTCCGTCCCCGGCTGCTCCGTAGTACTGGTAGTCGGTGATCTTCGGGGATGCGGCGTTGCTGTCTGTCACGTCAGACTTGGACGGCATCAGGACCCAGCCCGTCTGCATCTTTCCGTCGATGAAGGTGTAGTAGCTTCCGTCGATCTTCTTATCGTACTGGGTGGTCACCATCTTGCCGTCGGAATTGAAGTAGTACCAGCTCTCGGAAGCGCCCGGTGCGTGGCTGTTTTCCTCTAAACGGATCCAGCCGGTCCGCATGAAACCGTCTTTTTCTGTTCCGAGGTAGTAGGTCGCCCCGTCAATCTCCGTCTTTCCTGTTGCCATATGGCCGGATTCATCGAAATAGTACCATTTGGAGTCGAATTTCACCCACTTGGAGACAGCGGACTTCCCGTCCTTCTCAAAGTAGTACCAGAAGGTATCCGGTGTCTCCGGGGAGTCCGGATCTTCCTCATTCTTTAACTCCACCCATGCGTTTGTGACCATCTTTCCTTCGTCATCCACATAGTACTCGTCGATCTTTGCGCTTTTTACGATCTGTCCATCTTCACCGAGATAGAACCAGTCTTCTCCGCGCTTTCTCCAGGCATCGGTGGTGAGGTACCCGTCCTCATCGTAGTAGACCTTTGCGTCGCCTTCTGTCACCCAGCCGTAGGATGCCGCATAGACCGGCAGGCCGGAGACCATCATCATAAATGCTGCCGCGGACAAGACCGCAGCAATCTTTGTCTGTTTTTTCATAATCGTTTTCTCTCCTTTTTGATATGAAAATTGAAATGTTTTGTCGTGGTGTTTTCGTTTACGGGCTGATTATAACAGGCTGTGGAGGCCGGATTCCAGTGTAGGTTCCTGGCATATCTGGAACGCCGTGGAAAGCATTTCATGGGATGGAAAATGCGGAAAATTAAGGCGGAGAGTGCCGCCGGGGAAGACCTGCGAAAACCGTAACTGTTCAGTACCTTCACAGTTACATGCAAAAATCCATTCCAAATCGGCTACGCCGATGGGATTTTTGCCTTTTAGCCTAGGTTTTCTTACGGTCAGCGCAGCAAGTGCGCAGACCTACTGAACAGTTACTGAAAACCTTACAAAAATATGATCTACTGGACGGTATGCGGTCCGCATGGTATAATCTAGAAAGGTATATTTGGTACAAATTCAGCCATGCACCCAGGTAAATGAAAACGAGAAGAGTTGTAGGGTTGAATTTGTCGATTTGAGAGAGGAGAAGGTTTCACTTATGAGAATGAAGGTTTCTGATTATATTGCCCAGAAGCTGGTAGACGAGGGCATCACCGACGCGTTTATGGTGACGGGTGGAGGCGCGATGCACCTGGATGACGGGCTTGGACACCAGCCGGGACTGCATTGCTATTTTAACCATCACGAGCAGGCCTGTGCCATCGCAGCCGAGGCCTACGCGAGAATCCATAACAAGATCGCGGCTCTCTGCGTGACAACAGGTCCTGGCGGAACAAACGCGATCACCGGAGTAGTCGGCGGATGGCTCGACTCGATCCCGATGCTCGTCTTATCCGGACAGGTCCGCTATGACACGACCGCCCACAGCACAGGACTGGGGATCCGTGCGATGGGGGATCAGGAATTCGAGATTACAAAAGCGATCGACTGCATGACAAAGTACAGCGAGATGGTGCTGGATCCGATGCGGATCCGTTTCTGTCTGGAGAAATCGCTTTATCTGGCGCAGACAGGAAGACCGGGCCCGTGCTGGCTCGATATTCCGTTGAATGTTCAGGGGGCTTACATTGAGACGGAAGCGCTTCTCGGATTTGATAAGGACGATTACGAAGCAGGCGGAACCGGCTGGTCCGGTCACGGAACCGGATGTTCCGGATGTACGATCTGCATGATGAATAAAGTTGAAGGAAAACCGGCAATGATCCCGTCCGATGTGAGCGGACAGGGCGAAAAACGTGTGAAACTGCCGGATCCTGTGACAGTAGAGCAGGCGAGAGAAATCTTAAAGAAGGTCCGCGAGGCGAAGCGCCCGGTGATCAATGCCGGAAACGGAATCCGGATCGGAAAGGCGTTCGATGTATTCGCGAGAGTCGTAAAGAAGCTTGGAATCCCGGTTGTCACTGGCTGGAACAGCATCGACTGCATGTATGACACAGACCCGCTCTATGTGGGACGTGCCGGACATATGGGTGACCGTGCCGGAAACTTTGCAGTACAGAACAGCGATCTCTTATTGTCGTTGGGAAGCCGTCTCTCGATCCGTCAGGTGGGCTATAACTACCCGACCTGGGCGAGAGAGGCCTATGTGATCTACAATGATATCGACGCCGAGGAGTTAAAGAAACCGACGGTCCATGTTGACATGCCGGTCCATGCGGATGTCAGGGACCTTCTCGAGAAGCTGGAGCTCGTCCTCGACGAGGAAGAGTTCGATCCGAACGGCGGAGCAAAGGATAAAGAAGCCGTAGACTGGTGGATCAGACGATGTCAGGAATGGAAAGAAAAATACCCGGTCGTTCTTCCGAAACACTATGAGGCCGGAAATGACGAGCCTGCAAATGTTTACGCGGCGATCAAGGAGATCAGCAGGCGCGGAGAGGAAGATCAGATCACCGTTGTGGGAAATGGCTCCGCGTGCGTAGTAGGCGGACATGCCTACGAGATGAAGAAAGGACAGCGGTTCATCAGCAACTCTGCCATCGCGTCCATGGGCTACGATCTTCCGGCAGCCATCGGTGCCTGGGTCGCAGACCATACAAAGGACATCATCCTTGTGACAGGTGACGGAAGTATCCAGATGAATCTTCAGGAGCTCCAGACCATCGTTCACCATCATATGGGAATCAAGATCTTCCTGATCAACAACGGTGGTTACCACTCCATCCGCCAGACCCAGAAGACCCACTTCCATGAGCCGCTAGTGGGAATCGGCGTGGACAGCCACGACTTAAGCTTCCCGAGCATGGAGAAGCTTGCGTGGGCATACGGTTATCCGTATGTGGCAGCCCACCACAACAGCGAGCTCGGCGAGGCGGTGGAGAAGACACTTGCCATGGACGGTCCGGTGATCTGTGAGATCTTCGTAGATATGAAACAGGGCTTCGAGCCGAAGGCAGCCGCAAAGATGCTGCCGGACGGAACTATGGTATCCGTGCCGCTGGAGGATCTGGCTCCGTTCCTTCCGGAGGAAGAGCTGAAGGAAAATATGATTATTCCGTTAGTAGAGAATAAATAAGAAGGTTCAGTGTGCCTGGGACATGGAACTTAGAAGAAAATGCAAGATGGTTCAGAAAATTCCTACCCGTATACAGTAACATCATGTACAATATACTGGCAATCGGGAATAAGATGGATGATTGATCAGCGTTAAATGAGGAAAGGGGCAGCAGAATATGAATATCATCATGACAGGTTCGACGAGCTTTGTCGGCGCGGCAACGGTGCGGGAACTCTTACGGAGAGGGCACACGGTGACCGCCATTGTGCGCCCCAAATCCTCAAAACTTGATACGATCCTTGAGGGAAATGAGGAGGCACTTTTATCCGGGCGTCTTCTCGTGACGGAAAATGATCTTTCCGAGCCGGAAAAACTTTTAGAAAAAGTGACAAAACCGCAGGACGTGTTCTGCCATTTCGGCTGGGGAGGATCCGGGAGCGTGTCAAGAACGGACAAGGCGCTTCAGGAGAAGAATATGGAGATCTCTCTGGAGACGATTCGGACGGCGAAAGCCCTAGGCTGTAAAAAGTTCCTGTTCTCCGGCTCCCAGGCGGAGTACGGAATGCACCAGGATCTGATCACGGAGGACGCGGTCTGCGAGCCGAAATCCCTGTATGGAGAGGCGAAGCTTGCCATGCGGGAAAAGGGAGAAAAACTCTGTGATGAACTGGGACTGCGGTACATTCACGCCAGGATCTTCAGCGCCTACGGCCCCGGGGACCACCCGTGGACGTTAGTGGAGTCCTGTTTGGACATATTCTTAAGTAATAAGGAAATGTCTCTGGGGGCATGTACCCAGAAGTGGAATTTCCTCTATATCGACGATCTGGCTAGAGGGATGGCGGCACTCTGCGAAGCCCCGGAAAGTGCGTTTGAGGGACTTGAAAATCCTGTATTTAACTTCGGCGGTGCTGAGACAAAGGTATTAAAGGAATTTGTGGAGGAGATCCACGAACTCTGCGGCGGACAGGGCGAGAGCCAATACAACACCCGCGGGGAGAACGCCGAAGGTCTGATCAATCTGATGCCGTCCATCGAAAAGCTGGAGACGGTGACGGGATGGAAGCCAGAGGTCGATTTCAAGACCGGAATTACAAGGATGATCGCGCTCAGAAAGAGAACCATTTAACTGAACGAGAAAGCAATTCTGGGGCGGCAGAGAGGGCAGCAATCAGTTGAAAATGCAGACCGATCACAGATTGGGAAAAAATGCCGCGAAATACGTCGAGTATTGACAAAACAGAAAAAATGGTTACAATGATAAAAGTTAAAGACTAGGCAACAATTTAGAAAAAAAGTTCAGCAGATCGGCGCCCGCCGCACTGCTGAAAGAAACTGACAAAGGTGCCCGAAGGTACCGGTCAGGTAAAATTTAAGGAAGAAGAAAATATAACATGAAAAAAATCAGCGTTTTGATTCCATGCTATAACGAGGAGGAGAATGTCGTTCCGATCAGCGAAGCGGTCATCGGCATTATCACAAAAGAACTGCCTCAGTACGACTATGAGCTGGTCTTCATCGACAACGACTCCACCGATAAGACGAGAGAACTGCTCCGCATGCTCTGCGCGAAGAATCCGAAGATCAAGGCGATCTTCAACGCGAGAAACTTTGGACAGTTCAATTCTCCATATTATGGAATCCTTCAGGTAACCGGTGACTGCGTGATCTCCATGGTGGCGGATTTCCAGGATCCGGTGGAACTGATTCCGAAGTATGTCCACGAGTGGGAGAATGGCTATAAGATCGTCATCGGAATCAAGACGAGCAGCAAAGAGAACCCGGTGATGTACTGGCTCAGAAGCTGCTACTACAAACTGATCCGGAAATTATCCGACGTGGAGCAGATCGAGCACTTTACAGGCTCCGGACTCTACGACAGACAGTTTATCGAGGTCTTAAGAAACTTAAACGATCCGACCCCGTTCCTTCGCGGGATTGTTGCGGAGTTGGGCTTTAAGAGAAAAGAGATCCCGTACGAGCAGCCGAAGCGCCGCGCGGGGAAGACCCACAATAACTTCTATAAATTATATGACGCGGCGATGCTCAGCTTTACGTCCTACACAAAAGCGGGCCTGCGCCTGGCAACCTTTTTCGGCGCCTTCTGCGGTGGCGTGAGCTTTATCGTAGCAGTCATATATCTGATCATGAAACTCTTATATTGGGACCGCTTTATGGCAGGTATGGCGCCGCTTCTCATCGGAATGTGTTTTCTTGGATCTGTCCAGATCTTCTTTATCGGCCTGCTTGGCGAGTATATCATGAGCATCAATACCCGTGTGATGCACCGCCCGCTCGTTGTGGAGGAGGAGCGCATCAATTTTGATACACCGGCCGGTGCACAGGAGGAAGTATGAAGTACAGTGTTGAAGTGATGAGAGTCCGGGAGCAGACGATCCAGTTAAATGGCTGGGCTGTTGAGAGCAACCCGGATTCCGTGATCACCTACCGGGTCGAGGATGAAGCGGGACAGCCGGTGAAGGCAAAGATCGTTCCGACGAGAAGAGATGACGTGAGCCAGATCTATTATAAGAAGATCATCGACCGTGATCTCGGCTTTGATATCCGTTTTCCGTATGAACATGGAAAGAATTATTATCTTGTGATCTGCGGCGAGAAGAAGACGACCCGTGTGAAATACAGCGATATGACGATCCGCAGAAAAACCGGCGCGGCAAACCGCAAGGTACAGAAGCTCATGAACCTTATGAACATGGAGACAGTCCATGTTGCCTGGGACTTCTTAAAGGAAAATGGCCTGAAAGCCCTGATCTTAAAATCCAAGCACAAGATCCAGGGGATTGATGACGATTACGACTACGCAGAGTGGTGGAATCTCACGAAACCGTCAGAGGAAGAGCTGGAAGAGCAGAAGAAAAAGAAGTTCGATTATATGCCGAAATTTTCGATCGTGATCCCGGTCTATAAGACTCCGGAGAAATTCCTGAAGGAAATGCTGGACTCCATCGTGGAGCAGACCTACGCGAACTGGGAACTCTGCATCGCGGACGGCAGCCCGGCGGGTGAGAGTGTCGAGAATGTTTTAAAGAAATATGCGGAGAAAGACGCGAGGATCCGCTATCAGGTACTGGGGGAAAACCGCGGTATCTCCGGAAATACGAACGTCGCCCTTGAGATGGCAGAAGGTGATTTCATTGTTCTTGCGGATCATGATGACCGTCTGACACCGAACGCGCTCTTTGAGTGCGCGAAAAAACTGAATGAGAATGAAAACTGCGATGTCCTCTATTCCGATGAGGACAAGCTTGACATGGATGGGGATGAACTGTTCGACCCGCATTTCAAGCCGGATTTCAATCCGGACCTGTTGACGAGCGTCAACTATATCTGCCATCTGTTTGTGGTGAAAAAAGAACTGCTCGATAAAGTCGGCGGTTTTCGGGCGGAATATGACGGAGCCCAGGATTACGACTTTATTTTCCGCTGTACAGAGAATGCAAAGCAGATCTGCCATATCCCGAAGGTGCTCTATCACTGGCGCTGCCACCCAAATTCCACGGCGAGCAACCCCGAGAGCAAGCTTTATGCCTTCACAGCCGGTTCCCGTGCCATCATGGACCACTATAAGAGAGTGGGCATTGAGGCAGAAAAGGTGGAAAAGGGTGTGGATTACGGGATCTATCACACGACGTTTGAGATCAAGGATGACCCGCTGGTCTCTGTAATTATCCCGAACAAGGACCACACCGTGGATCTCGACAACTGCATCCGCCCGATGCTGACGGAGGGAACCTATAAGAACCTGGAGTTCGTCATCGTGGAGAACAACAGTACGGAACAGGCGACCTGGGATTACTACGAGAAAATCCAGAAGGAGTTCCCGAACGTGCACGTTGTCCGCTGGGAGAGAGAGTTCAACTACTCTGCGATCAACAATTTCGGCGTACAGCACGCAAAGGGCGAGTACCTTCTGTTCATGAACAACGATATCGAGCTGATTGCAAAGAATTTCGTGGAAGAGATGCTTGGCTTTGTCCAGAGAGAGGACGTGGGGATCGCCGGAGCGAGATTGCTCTATGAGGATGACACGATCCAGCATGCCGGTGTTGTTATCGGTTTCGGCGGTATCGCCGGTCATACGTTTATCGGACTTCATAAATCCGAGAACAGCTATTTCAACCGCGCGATGTGTGCCCAGGATTACAGCGCGGTCACAGCGGCCTGCATGATGAGCAAGCGTTCCGTATTTGACGCTGTGGGGGGATTTACAGAAGAGCTCGCGGTGGCTTTCAATGATATTGATTACTGCATGAAGGTGAGAAAGCTCGGAAAACTTGTAGTATACGCGCCTTATGCGGTGCTTCACCACTATGAATCCAAGTCTCGCGGACTTGAGGACACACCGGAGAAGGTGGAGCGATTTAACCGTGAGATCGCCACCTTCGCGAAGCGCTGGCCGGAGATCCTGAGAGACGGAGATCCGTACTACAATCCGAACCTGACACTGAGAAAATCAAATTTTGCGCTGCGTGACCTGAAAAAGGAAAAAATCGGGGAACCATATAAACTGGAGGTACCGTTAGACGAATGAAGACAACGATCATAATTCCGAATTACAACGGACTTTCGTTTATGGAACCGTGCTTTGAGGCTCTTGAAGCGCAGACGATGAAGGATTTCAAGATCCTGGTGGTGGACAACGGATCCACGGACGGAAGTGTTGAATGGCTGAAGGAGCGGGAGATCCCGTCGATCTTTCTTCCGGAAAACACTGGCTTTTCCGGTGCGGTAAACGTGGGGATCAGGGCGGCAGATACGCCGTATGTGATCTTATTAAATAATGATACAAAAGTGGCTCCCCACTACGTCGAAGCGTTGGAGCGGGCCATGGACCGGTCGGAGAAGATCTTTTCCGTCAGCAGCAAGATGATCCAGATGTACCACCCGGATCTTATGGACGATGCCGGAGACATGTACAGCGTCCTCGGCTGGGCGTTCCAGCGGGGCGTCGGGCGTCCGGAAAAGCTTTATAAAAAGAGCTGCCGCGTCTTTACGGCGTGTGCCGGTGCGGCAATCTACCGCCGGGAAGTGTTCGAGACCATCGGATACTTCGATGAGATGCACTTTGCCTACCTCGAGGATATCGATGTGGGATACCGGGCGAAGCTTTACGGATATGACAACGTATTCTGCCCGGAAGCTGTGGTGTACCATGTAGGCAGCGGGACAAGCGGATCGAAGTATAATTCCTTTAAGGTGAAGCTTGCCGCGAGGAATAATGTGTATCTGAATTACAAAAATATGCGCGCATGGCAGTTGCTTTTAAATTCTCCGTGTCTTCTCGCGGGAACATTTGTAAAGTTCCTGTTTTTTAAAAAGATGGGGTTCGGAAAAGACTATGTGTCCGGATTCCTTGAGGGGATCAGAACATTAAAGGACTGTAAACGCGTCCCTTCCTTTAAAGGAAGAATACAGCGGGAGATCGGGATCCAGCTTGAGCTGATCGCCGGAACCGCAGTCTATGTTTATGAGTTTTCCAGGAGACAGGCGGCGAAGCTTGGAGCGAAATCCTGAGATTCTTCGCCGGACGCTGTGCGGCCGGCTCAGTGCGGATAGGCTGAACGGCTGCTTTTATGCAAAATAAACGAATAATTTACGGAAATCTCAGATTTTCTTAAGAAATCGTTTATATGCAAATGGGTAAATTTTATGTATACTATGTATGCATATTTTTTATGATGGCGGTACTATGTCCGGGGGAGTGACTTGAGAAAGGCAGTCTGCCGGGGCATGGTATAGTTGAAAATACCTGCCGTGGGGAATTGGCTGGCGCAGCTGTGCATGCGCTGACCACGGAAAGAATTCTGACCGGCATGTTCCTTGGAAAACAGGGTGAAAATTATATGATCAAAGATAATCAGAAGAGCCTCAACCGTTTTCACGTTGTGCTTGACGCCTTCGTGACCGCATTCTCTTATCTGCTTGCATGGTTTATCGTAATCGGAAGCGGATGGGCGAACCTGCTCGGAAAACGGACACTTGAGGTCGGTTTTTATTTTGGCGCGCTCCTTGTCATTATTCCGGCGTATCTGCTTTTGTACTCCTTTTTTGGACTGTACACGCCGAAGCGTGTACTCGGACGCAGAAATGAATTCGGAAAGATATTCAAGGCAAACACGATCGGACTCCTTATTTTTGGTCTGATCCTGTACTTTGGAAGAAAAGAGCCGCATCTCTACAACTTCTCCCAGAGACTGGTCGTATATTTCTATGTGCTGAACGTGGCGTTTATGACCATTGAGCGGAATGGAATCCGGATCGTGCTTCGTTCCATGCGCTCAAAAGGATACAATCAGAAACATATCCTGTTAGTTGGTTACTCTTCCGCAGCGGAAGGGTTTATCGACCGGGTAAACAAGAATCCGGAATGGGGGTACACGATCCGCGGGATCATTGATGATACGAAGGAACGCGGAAGTGAGTATAAGGGAGTAAAGGTCATCGGCTGCATCGAGGACCTCGACTATATTTTAGAGCAGAACAGTCTCGATGAGATCGCCGTCACACTGAGCCTGAGCGAGTATGAAAAACTCCGCCATATCGTTGCTCTCTGTGAAAAATCCGGCGTGCACACGAAGTTTATCCCGGATTACGGGAACATTATCCCGACGATCCCGTATATGGAAGATCTCCAGGGCCTGCCGGTGATCCATATCCGCCGCGTTCCGTTGAATGATCCGATGAACGCGATGGTAAAGAGAGCCGTCGATATCGTGGGTGCGATCGTGGGGATCGTACTTTTCTCCCCGATCATGCTGATCGTGGCAGTGCTCATAAAGCTGACATCTCCGGGACCGATCATTTTTTGTCAGGAACGAGTCGGCCTTCACAACCGGCCGTTTAAAATGTATAAATTCCGTTCCATGACGGTTCAGGATCCAGGCAAGGAGAAGAGCCGCTGGACAACAAAGGGAGATGCCCGTGTAACTCTCATCGGAAAAATTATCCGCCGTACAAGCATCGACGAGGTGCCGCAGTTCTTTAATATCCTGATTGGTGATATGAGTCTTGTGGGTCCGAGACCGGAACGGCCATTTTTCGTTGAAAAATTTAAGGAAGAAATCCCGCGATATATGATCAAGCATCAGGTCCGTCCGGGCCTTACCGGCTGGGCGCAGGTGAATGGTTACCGTGGAGACACTTCGATCATTAAACGGATCGAGCATGATCTCTATTATATCGAGAACTGGACACTTGGTCTTGATTTCAAGATCATGTTCCTGACGGTTTTCAAGGGATTCATCAATAAAAACGCTTACTAAGACGAGGACAAATGACATGAATTATGAAGACGAATTAGACCGTTCCCGCGCCAGAAAGAGCAGACGGCGTGAGAGCGAGAGTGAGACGTCCGCAAAACGCCGCACTCACAGGACGGAAGATCTGTATTCTATGAGTGCTGACCCGGGAAGCCGTGCAGGCCGTGCCGCAGCAAAGAGCCATGGGGCAGCTTCCCACAATCACAGAAGACGGAAAAACGGAAACAAGAAGAAAAAGATCATCATCGGTGTTCTGATCGCCCTGATCGTTCTGGTCCTGGGTTTTGCCGCAGCGGTATACGGCTATATCCAGCACAACTTCGGAAAGATGAACGGACAGAATAATTTTGATATTGCGGACGTTCGGAATGAGAACATCTCTCTGGAAATGAGAGATAAGATGGAAAAAGGCTACTGGACCATTGCGGTATTTGGCCTGGACTCCCGTGACAATTCCACAGGAAAAGGCAACCAGTCCGATGTTATCATGATCGTGAACTTAAATCGTGAGACCGGAGAGATCAAGCTGGCATCCGTATTCCGCGACACTTACCTGAATGTGAGCGACAAGAACACATACAATAAGATCAACGCGGCATATGCGATGGGTGGTCCGGAACAGGCCGTAAAAGCCCTGAATAAGAATCTGGATCTCAACATCACCCACTATGTAGCGTTCAACTGGAAGGCAGTCGCAACAGCGATCAACATCCTCGGCGGTGTCGACATCGATATCAGTAAGTCCGAGTTCTACTACATCAACGCGTTCATCACAGAGACGGTAAAAGGTACCGGAATTGGTTCTGTACAGTTAAAGAAAGCAGGTGTGAACCATCTGGATGGCGTACAGGCCGTTGCCTATGGACGTCTTCGTCTGATGGACAGTGACTATGCGCGTACAGAGCGCCAGAGACTTGTAATCCAGAAGGCATTCGAGAAGGCGAAAAAGGCAGACTTTGCGACATTAAACAGCCTGATCGGCAATATGTCCGCGATGTGCGCGACAAATATCAATATGAATGATATCCTTCCGATGGCGAAGAATGTCACGAAATACCATCTCGGTGAGACGACCGGATTCCCGGCAGCCCGCGGAGAGCAGAAGATGAAGATCGGCAAGCTGAAATTGTCCTGTGTTATCCCGCAGACACTCGTGAGCAATGTTACAAGCCTTCACAAGTTCCTCTATGGTGAAGAGGACTACAAGCCATCCAGCACGGTCCAGACGATCAGCAATAAGATCGCTGAACTTACTGGACTGAATAAGGCTGGCAAGGAAATCGATCATGTAGCGACGGATCAGGGATATATCCCGAAGGGCGAGACGGAGGCCACGACACTTTCCGCTGAAGAGGAGAGTAAGAAGGAGAGTCAGGAAGAATCCCAGATGGAGTCCATGCTCGAAGAATCCAAGAAGGAATCTGAGAGCACGGGTGAAACTGAGACAGGACCGGACGGCAAGCCGATCGAAACTTCTTCCGGAAGCCATGAGACCAGCGCCGCTTATGAGACGGATGAGCATGGAAATATCTATGTGAAGCCGACAGAGAGTCACGCAGTGAGCCCGACAGATGAGGCGGAGACTTCCACGGAGGAGTTCCGTCCGTCAAATCCGCAGGAGACCACAGCGGAGAATCCGGTGGGACCGGGATATGAAAAGTCCACCGCTGTTCCGGAGGCGACCACAAGCGCCGGCCCGGCAGCCCAGACAGAAGGACCGAGTTCTGTGACTGTTCCAGGCGGAACAGTTGCACCGGAAGGTCCGGCTGCTGGAGTTTAGGAACAAGGGCCAGGCAAAAAGGTTATAAAGGAAATATAGGATCTTAAGGATCAAGACGCATCGTCTGATTGATTTGGAAGAAATATTCCAGACTACCAGATGGTGCGTCTTTTTTTGCGTGCAGCGGGCCATATCCATACCTGTGCGATAACGGTACTACTGTGAAAAATCTCGACAAATGGCTGATTTTTTTGAATTCGCGGTAGTCCGGCACAGTGGAAAGGTTTTACCCGGCTATATTTTCAAACGAAAATCTGAATTTACAATTTACATAGATTATACAAAGTAGTTACCGAACCATGGTTTTTGGTTTCGGGGATTCGTGATAAAAATAATACTGTACAGAGAAAGAAAAAACGTAACTATTCAGTACCTTCATAGTTACGTGCAAAAATCCATTCCAGATCAGCTTCGCTGATGGGATTTTTGCCTTCCAGCCTATGTTTTCTTACGGTCAGCGCAGCAAGTGCGCAGACCTACTGAACAGTTACGAAAAAACAAAAACAAAGATCTTTGAGGAGGAGAAAAGAATTATGAAAACAAGAAAAGTAATGGCACTTGCAGGTGCAGGAGTATTAGCAGTCAGCATGATGACAGGATGCGGAAGCAGCAGTAGTACAGCATCCACGACAGCAGCAGCGACAACAACTGCGGCAGCAGCAGAGACAGCAAAAGAAGCAGCGACAACAGCAGCAGAGAAAAAAGCAGATCTTACAGGATCGATCACAGCGGCAGGTTCTTCCGCATTAAAACCGCTGGTTGACGATGCAGCAGACATGTTTATCGAGAAATACCCGGACGTTTCCATCACGATCGACGCAGGAGGATCCGGAGAGGGCTTAAAGCAGGTTTCCGAGGGAACCGTAAATATCGGTAACTCCGATGTTGAGGCCTCCGCAAAGCTTGACGAGACACAGGCAAAAGAGCTTGTTGATCATCAGGTATGCGTAGTCACAATGGCTCCGATCGTAAACAACGATGTAAAAGAAGGCGGCGTTGAGGATCTTACAAAACAGCAGCTCATCGACATCTTCACAGGAAAGACAACAAACTGGAAAGAGGTTGGCGGACCGGATGAGAGCATTGTCCTTGTAACAAGACCGACATCCTCCGGTACAAGAGCAACCTTCCAGAAATACGCTCTTGACGGAAACGAGGAAGCTTCCAACACTTCCATGGAAACAGATGATTCCGGTGTTCTTCTTCAGAATGTAAAAGATACAAAGGGTGCGATCGGATATGTAGCACTTTCCTATCTGACCGGTGATGCAGGAGTTGCAACCGTAGCAGTCGATGGCGTAGAGCCGACACTTGAAAATACATACGCTGGAAAATATCCGGTATGGACATTTGAGCATATGTATACAAAGGGTGAGCCGGACGAAGTTGTAAGCGCATTCCTTGACTACATCATGTCCGATGAGTACGGCGCAAAGATGGAATCCTTAGGATACGGCGTATCTTCCAAGATGACAAATACTGAGCATTAATTGAGACAAAACTTAAGACCGGGCAGTGAGCCATGATCCGACCGGATGAAAGAAAAAAGAGGACATGGACAAGAGAGCTGCGAAACAGGGGCGGGGCAGACGAATCTGGCCCGCCCCGATATGATTTATGATAGAATTTGCTTCGAATATAGGAAGCAGGAGGACTTATGAAGAATGGTAAAGAAAAAAGCATGTTCGTCAGAGAATATCTGTGGCGGGATCTGATGACCGTCTGTGGACTGTTCGTAATTCTTCTGACGATCGTGATCGGCGCGTTCCTTGTATACAAGGGATCATCCACATTCCTGGTTTACAGACATTCCTTCCTGGAATTCTTAGGATCTGCAGACTGGGCACCGGAAGATAATATGGCAGGCGGCGGCAGCATCGGTGCGCTGATCTTCATCGCTGGGTCGCTCTGCACCTGCGGCCTGGCACTTCTTATCGCGACTCCGTTTTCCCTGGGATCAGCGATCTTCATCACGGAGATCTCCCCGAAGTTCGGAGAGAAATTCTACCGCCCGGTAGTCGAGATCTTTGCCGGAATCCCATCGGTTGTCTACGGATGGGTGGGACTCACAGTGCTTGTACCGGCGATCAAGACCGTGTTTGACCGTCAGGTGGGACATTCTATCCTGGCAGCGGGGCTGGTCCTCGCGGTCATGATCTTCCCGACGATCACAAGTGTTGCGGCGGATGCCCTTCACTCCGTACCGAAGGAATGCAGAATGGCGGCGTACGGACTTGGCTCCACCCGCTGGCAGACCATATACCGGATCGTAGTTCCGGCGGCAGCGCCTGGAATCATTTCCGGCGTGATCTTAGGTCTCGCGAGAGCCTTCGGTGAGGCCCTGGCGGTTGCCATGGTCATCGGTCAGACAACAGCGCTTCCCACAAGCATTTTTTCAACGACAAAGACTCTGACCACCGAGATCGCGGCCCAGATGGGCAACGCCATGGAGGGCGGCGAGATGAAATCCGCACTCTGGACCATGGCACTACTGTTATTCGCAATCTCCCTGTTCTTCATCTTCCTGATCCATCATGTGACAGCGGTGAAGCCGGAGAAAGAAGAAAAAACAAGCACTTCCGTGAAAATAAGCACGACCGCGGTGCCGGTAAAGCAGTTCGCAGCAAAGGGGGAAAATTAGACCATGGAAAGTAAGATCAGACGTTCACGCGATGTGGACCGTGTTATGACAGTCATTTTCTACCTGGTTGCGATCTTCTTCTTCGCTCTTCTGATCGGCTTTGCGGGTAAGGTCATCATCGGCGGTCTCATGGGGGCAAAGCCGGAGATGTTCCGCTTCGCGAGAAAAGGAAGCATCGGAAACCAGTTGTTCAACACGATCTATCTCGTATTTATCTCCCTGCTGGTATCCATCCCCCTCGGTGTCTGCGCCGGAATTTATCTGGCCATGTATGCGAAACAGGGAAAAATGACAAAGTTTCTGAGAATGTGTATCGAGACACTTTCTTCCCTTCCGTCCATCGTTGTGGGCCTGTTCGGATACCTGGTATTCCTCGTATTCTTCGGAATGGGAAAGAGCCTGATGGCGGGTGCCCTCTCCGTATCGATCCTGACACTTCCGCTTATCACGACGACCACCGAGGATGCCATCAAGGGACTCCCGGCGGGATATTTTCAGGCGAGTTTAGGTCTTGGAGCGACAAAATGGCAGTCCATCTTCCATGTACTTCTCCCGGCATGTCTCCCGCGCATCATGACAGGCGTCATCCTGGCGGCGGGACGTGGATTCGGTGAGGCGGCAGCGCTCCTCTACACCACAGGATCCGGAAGCGACCTGCGCTGGGGCAAATGGAACCTGGCAGCCCCGACCTGCCCCTTCAACCCGTTCCGCCCGGCAGAGACATTGTCGATCCAGATCTGGAACCTTCAGGTAAACGGTCAGGATAAGGCACTGGCGAACACCGCCTCCGCGGTTCTTATGATCCTGGTCCTGGCATTCAGCATCGGCGCGAACGTGTGGAGCCATCATCTGAAGAAAAAGAGCTCCGGCGAGGCAGCATAAGAAACATTCGGAAGAGGACCTCGATGACGATTCTTAAGGGAGAAGTAATGAAACCCTGAGGATGGCATATGAGAGTTTTAGAGAGGAAAACATATATGACTGATATGAAACCGAAATTTGATATCGAAAAGCTGAATCTGCATTACGGCGCGTTCCATGCGCTTAAGGACATCAACATGCAGATCAGCGCCCATGAGATCACCGCGTTCATCGGACCGTCCGGCTGCGGAAAATCGACATTTTTAAAGACATTGAACCGGATGAACGATCTTGTGGAGAATGTAAAGATCGACGGAAAAGTGGAGCTTGACGGACAGAACATCTTTAAGGATATGGACGCCATCACGCTGCGCCACAAGGTCGGCATGGTATTCCAGCAGCCAAACCCGTTCCCGAAGAGTATTTACGACAACATCGCCTATGGCCCGAGGATCTTCGGGATCACGAGAAAGGCGGATCTCGACGAGATCGTTGAGAAAAGCCTGCGTCAGGCGGCGATCTGGGATGAGCTTAAGGACCGCTTAAATAAGAGTGCCCTGGGACTTTCCGGCGGACAGCAGCAGAGACTCTGCATCGCGAGAACCCTGGCGGTGGAGCCGGAGGTGATCTTGATGGATGAGCCGACCTCCGCCCTGGACCCGATCTCCACATCGAAGATCGAGGACCTGGCGATGGAATTAAAGGATAAATACACCATCGTGATCGTCACCCACAACATGCAGCAGGCGGCGCGTATCTCTGACAAGACAGCGTTCTTTCTGTTAGGTGAGGTCGTCGAGTACAATAATACAGGTGATCTGTTTGCGAACCCGAGGGACGAACGGACAGAAAGCTACATCACAGGGAGGTTTGGCTGATTATGAGAGACGCGTTTTTAAAGCAATTGGAAGAGCTGCATAAGATGCTGGCGGAGATGGGACTGCTCTGCGAGAAAATGATCGACGGGACTTACGAGGCACTGATGCACATGGACCGGGAGCAGGCGGCGAAGATCCTGCAAGACGATGCGAACGTGGACTTAAAGGAGAGAGATATCGAGAGCAAGTGCTTGAAGCTTCTCTTAGAGCAGCAGCCGGTGGCGAGTGACTTAAGAAAGATCTCATCCGCATTAAAAATGATCACAGACCTGGAGCGTATCGGTGACCAGGCGGGCGATATCGCGGAGATCATCAAGACCACAGACCTCTTAGAGCCGGTAAAGGCGACAAGACTCGGCGAGATGGCAAAAGCCGTTGCGTCCATGGTCCACGAGAGCGTTGAGAGCTTCGCAAACGAGGACCTCAGGAAGACAAAGGAAGTCATCGCCTACGATGACGTGATCGACGATATGTTCTCCCAGGTGAAGAAAGAACTGGCAGACGGTATCTTAAACGGCGAGGCCACCCAGGAACAGATCCTGGACATCCTCATGATCGCCAAATACTACGAGCGCATCGGCGACCACGCCACAAATATCGCGGAGTGGGCAGAGTATGCGATCACTGGGGTGCATAGGAACAGTGAGCTGGAAGAGCATCTGTAAAAAGAGAAAAATTCTGAAACTGGAATTAAAACTGAAAAATCGGTAAAAACGATCCGAAATGGAAATAAAAAAGTGGAGAACCTGATCTGCAGGTTCTCCCTTCTTGTTTTAAGAGCAATAACGTTACTGTACACGGGTAGGAATTTTCTGAACTGAAAATTCCGTACGATACACTTCTGGTAGCAGATTTTGCCGATTTGGAATGCGAAGCATCGGCAAAATCACGTTACTGTACACGCATGCGCGTACAGTAACGCAATAACTGTGGATTTTGCCAGACAGCGAACATCTGCTTGCATAAGTATCCAAAATATGCTAAGATTCTTGCGTACACATGTTTTTCTGGGACGCACATATGGTAACGTGCCAGAGCAATCGATGAAACGTATGATTTCGGTAATAAAAAAGAAATTTTTAGCTTGCGAGGTCTGATATATGGAGAAAAAAAACAAATATTATGTGGTACGTGACAAAGCGCTGCCGGAAGTCCTTCAAAAAGTCGTTGAGGTGAAACGTCTGCTTGAGGCGGACAAGAACATGACGGTGCAGGAGGCGGCGGAGCAGGTGGGATTAAGCCGCAGTTCCTTCTATAAATATAAGGATGATATTCTTCCGTTTTCCGACAACACGAGAGGAAAGACCGTGACTCTTGTGACCCAGATGATGGACGAGCCGGGGCTTCTGTCTGACCTGCTCCACATCGTTGCGGATTACCGCGCGAACATCCTTACGATCCACCAGACGATCCCGGTAAACGGATCCGCGACGGTAACGCTCAGTGTGGAAGTCCTCTCCGACACGGGAAATGTTGCCGGTATGGTTGAGGAGATCGAGCACTTAAAAGGCGTACAGAATGTGAAAATTTTAGGAGTGGAGAAATAGACGGATGAAAGCGGCAATTATGGGATACGGAACCATCGGCTCCGGCGTGTATGAGGTTCTTGATAAGAACTGCAAAAGCGTAGAAAAAAAGGCTGGAGAGCCGATAGAAGTAAAATATATCCTGGATCTCAGGGAGTTTCCGGGAAGTCCTGTGGAGAAGCTTGTGATCCATGATGTGGAACAGATCGTAAATGACCCGGAGATCGGGATCGTTGTGGAGACCATGGGCGGAACAAAACCGGCCTACGAGTTTGTAAGGCGCTGCCTGCTCGCGGGAAAGCATGTGGTGACTTCCAATAAGGCACTGGTTGCGGCCAATGGGACAGAACTGATCCGGATCGCCGCGGAAAAGAACATCAGCTTCTTGTTTGAGGCGAGTGTCGGCGGCGGTATTCCGATCATCCGCCCGCTTGTGGAGTGTCTCGGCGGTGAGGAGATTTTAGAAATCTCCGGTATCTTAAACGGAACCACAAACTACATCCTCACAAAGATGAATGAGGAGGGATGGAGCTTCGAGGAGGCGTTAAAGCGCGCTCAGGAATTGGGCTACGCGGAGCGCAACCCGGAGACGGATATTGAAGGATATGACACCTGCAGAAAGATCGCGATCCTGACTGCGGTCGCAACGGGAAAAGAAGTAAACTACGAGGAGATCCCGACCCAGGGAATCACAAAAATCACTTCCATGGATTCCAGCTACGCGGCACATATGGGTGCGGCGATCAAGCTCTTCGGAACCAGCGTGAATAAAGATGGAAAGATCTATCTGGAGGTCGCGCCGGTCCTCGTGGACGCGAAGGACCCGCTGTATGCGGTGACAGATGTGTTCAACGGAATCCTCGTTGTGGGGAATATGCTGGGCGCGTCCATGTTCTATGGAAGCGGAGCAGGGAAACTGCCGACAGCCAGCGCCGTTGTCGGGGATATGATCTCCGCAGTCCGTTTCGGCGATGAGCCGGAGAAGATCGGCTGGAGCAGCGAGAAGCTTGAGGTACATCCGGCGGCTGAGCTTTCCAGAAAGTACTTTGCACGGTTTGAGGGTTCTGAGAGAGCAAAGAAAGAGGCCGTTGCGGCAGCTTTCGGTGACGTGAAATTTGTGACACTGGAAGGAACAGATGAGTTCGCGGTTCTGACCGGTGAGATGACAGGGGGAGAGTTCGACTCGGCAGCAGCAAAGGTCGGTGGACTGCGCCAGAAGATCGCAGCCAGATTATGATCCCGGCATGGTTCCGGATGCCATGCCTGTTTCAGATGATGACCGGGCTTTACTGTCCGGGATGCGGGGGAACGAGAGCCGTCCGGGCACTCCTTTCAGGGCATCCGGTACTAAGCTTTCTGTACCATCCGGTGGTGCCGTATATGGCATCGGTAGCTGTGTGGGCTGCGGCTTCCTGGATCCTGTATTTTGCCACGGGAAACAGGAGATTCCGACCGGAGTTGGATGACCGGATCGCTTACGCAGCGGCGGGGATCGTGATCTTAAATTTTATCATAAAAAACGGACTTCTGGTGTTCGCCGGGATCGATGTGATCGGGCGGCTGCCGGGGGTGTGAGAATAGGGAGAAGACCTGGAGCGGGTACCGAAAGTGGTATCTGTTCTGGGTCTTTTTTGTTTCATGCCACAATTTTGCCGCAGATATGCCCTGTTTTGTGTGACATCCTTCACAGTTTGAACACAGGTCGAACACAGAGGAATCACAAGTTTCTGATAGAGTTTATTGCAGAAACGTAATAAACAGTAAGAAAAATGCAAGGAACCAGGAGTATATGTACTTTAAAAGTACAAAGATCCCGTGATGACGAGTGTACGCAGCAGTCAATGGAAATCAGGCAATGGATCTGGAAAGAGATGACCTGCAGGGGCTGATGATCTGGCCGTCAAGGCGGATGAAAGGAGAACGGAAATGAGAAGAGGAAAGATAATAGCGGTCAGTCTGACGGTCTGTGCGGTGGGGGCCGGAATGACGGTGAACGCTTACGCGGTCAGCACCACATTTGAAATGAGGAAGAAAGCGGTGAGCCTGCTTGGAATTATAACGACGAGTAATTACCAGGCGAATGTGACGAGAGGTGAATTTGCGGAACTCCTCGTAAAGGCATCGGACTACAAGGAGGCGGCAAACGCGGCGGGAACCGTATCTGTATTCGCGGATGTCTCCTCAAAATCCCAGTATTCTGCGGCGATCCGCACGGCGGCGACGAACTCCTGGATGTCCGGTTATCTCGGCGGAAACTTTAAGCCGGACGAGGGAGTTACGATGCGGGATGCCATCAAGGCAGTCCTGGGAGTCTTAGGATACACAAACGAGGATTTCTCCGGAAGTCTTCAGGAGAGCCGCCTTGCGAAGTTCAAGTCCCTGTCCCTGGATTCTGGGATCTATCGTGATCTTGACGAGGTCCTCACGAGGGAAGACTGCATCAACCTGTTCTATAACCTGATGAAGGCGAAGACAAAAGAAGGAAACCAGTACGGCAGTAAGATATTTGACCTGACCTACAATTCCGACGGCGAGATCAATACATCCTCGATCCTGGATAACAGTTTAAAGGGACCGAAGATCTTAGACAATGACAGCCGGAACTTAAAGAGTCTTGTTCCGTTTTCCCTGAAAGACGCTACCATGTTTTTAAACGGCGAGGTGTCCGATGAGAGCGAGATCAACGATTACGCCACCGTGATCTATTACCACGAGGAGACAAAGATGATCTTCGCCTATTCCAACGGCGGCGAGAACAAAGGCGCCACGGAGGGCCGGATCAAGGCGATCTACTACGATTCCAGCGACCCGTTCACACCGGTGAAGGTGGTCTTAAACACCGATTACCAGGACAACGGCGGTGAGGGCGATGAGTTCCAGATCAGCGGATCGGAGCTCCAGTACCTGTTCTCCGTCTACGGAGAGTTTGAGGTGGATGACAAGGTTGCCATTGTGTGGGAGAAGAGCGGAAGCGACGAAAATGCGACTTATACGGTTGTAGATGTTGTCGGAGATTATTGATTAGTTACGAATATACATATAATACATGAAATAGAAATACCGCAGAAGGAATGCGGGTGAGAAAATTAAGGCAAGGAAATTCAGATCTGGAACATAGTTAAGAGAAGCGGAAGATTTCAATAGACAGGAAAGGAACGAGTATGGAGAACGAAAAGGTGGACGTAGAGAAAAAGCGGAAAAAACGGAAAGGAAAAAGCGGAAGGATCGTGATCGTGCTTATAGTGGTTCTGGCAGCGCTGCTTGGCGGATTTTTCCTCTATAAGAAAAAAACCTCGAGCCAGAAACGTCAGGGTGACCAGTCTGTGTCAACGGCGACAGTGAAGCGGACGGACATCAGTTCAGAGCTCACGGCGTCCAGCTCCCTGTCACCGAAGGACACCTACGAGGTGACGTCCCTGGTGGAAGGAGAGGTCATCGAGGCGAACTTTGAGGAAGGCGATGTTGTAGAAAAAGGTCAGGTCCTCTACCGGATCGACGCATCCTCCATGGACTCTGACCTGAGTTCTGCCCAGACCAGCCTTCAGAGGGCGAAGGAGAGTGCCCAGACGGCACAGTCCGATTACGCCGAGGAGACAGCGCGGATCGCCGGAAATACATACCGCTCCACAGCGTCCGGATATATCAAGACTCTCTATATCAAAGAGGGCGATAAGGTAAATAATGGAACGAAGATCGCGGATCTCTATGATGACTCTGTTATGAAGATCATAGTCCCGTTCCTCTCAGGCGAGGCGGCGGAGATCAACGTAGGTGACGAGGCGGCAGTGACTTTGGAGGACACCGGCGAGCAGATCTCCGGAACCGTCACGGTTGTCAGCAGCATGGAGGAGACACTCTCCGGAGGACGTCTCGTGAAGAACGTGACGGTCGAGGTATCAAACCCAGGCGGACTCACGACAGACACCGCGGCATCCGTGACCGTCGACGGATTTGTGTGCAGTGCCGAGGGAACATTCACGGCGAAGACGGAGACGACCCTGAGCGTGGAGCTCTCCGGAAACAAGAGTCTCGAGATCGAGAACCTTCTGATTCATGAAGGTTCTTATGTGGAGAAAAACTCCGAGCTGTTCCAGGTGACCACAAAGACGGCGGAAGAGTATTTAAAGGAATTCAAGGATGCAGTGGAGAGCGCAGATGACAATCTGGAAAACGCGGAGAACAAGCTGAGCAATACCCAGGACAATGTGGATGACTACACGATCACAGCGCCGATCTCGGGGACAGTGATCACGAAAAACGCGAAGGTTGGGGATAAGATCTCCAAGAGTTCCAGCGGAACGACCACCATGGCGGTGATCTACGACCTGTCCACCATGACACTAGAGATGTCCGTGGATGAACTCGATGTCTCAAGCATCAAGGTCGGCCAGTCTGTGGAGATCACGGCGGATGCGGTGGAAGGTGAGACATTCACAGGAACCGTCACAAATGTGAGTCTGCAGAGCAGCTACTCCAACGGTGTCACAAACTATCCGGTGACAGTGACTCTGGATGATACGGGAAGTCTTCTTCCGGGCATGAACGTGGATGCGAAGATCATTCTCGACAGCTCTGAGAATGCTCTGGTGATCCCGGCCAGCGCGCTGATGCGTGGAAACAGAGTGTATGTGAAGAAGAGTTCCGGCTCCGGAAAATCCGGCAGCAGCAACGTCCCGGACGGCTTTGAGGTGGTCCAGGTGACAACTGGAATCATCAACGACGATTATGTGGAGATCCTTTCCGGCCTCTCTGAGGGGGACGAGGTCTACATTTCCTCCGATTCCGGAAGCTCGACGCAGACCGATCAGATGCAGATGGGCGGCATGGGCGGTCCTGGCGGTGATATGGGCGGAGGCGCACCGGGCGGTCCTGACGGAAACGGAGGTCCTGGCGGCAGCAACGGTGGCAGCGGACGAAGATCCCAGTAGTGTATAGGAGATAAATTGTATGGAAAAGACTGAATTCTCAATACAAATAGATACCGCAGAAGAGCCGATGAAACAGGAAGAGGCAGTTTCAAAAGTTCATGAGAAGTTGGAAAAGCAGGAACCTCTGATAGAGCTGCGCAATATCTACAAGATCTACTACATGGGCGACGAGGAAGTCCACGCCAACGACGGCATCAGCCTTTCCATCAACAAAGGCGAGTTCGTCGCCATCGTCGGCAAATCCGGAAGCGGAAAATCAACCCTGATGAACATCATCGGAGCCCTGGATGTCCCGACGAAGGGCGAATATTTCCTCGGCGGCGAGGACGTGGCGGATATGTCCGACAACGAGCTGGCGGAGATCAGAAACCGCATGATCGGCTTTATCTTCCAGCAGTATAACCTGCTTCCAAAGTTAAATCTCTTAGAGAACGTGGAACTCCCGCTCCTTTACGCCGGTTACGACAAGAAAGAACGGCGGGAGCGGGCCATGAATTCCTTAAAAAAGGTCGGTCTCGACGAAAAATGGAAGAATCTTCCGAACCAGCTCTCCGGCGGCCAGCAGCAGCGAGTCTCCATCGCGCGGGCTCTCGCAGGAGATCCGTCCTTAATCCTGGCGGATGAGCCCACGGGTGCCCTGGACTCCAGGACAGGCCGGGAGGTGCTTGATTTTTTAAAGAAACTCAATGAAGAAGGAAACACGATCGTCATGATCACCCACGACAGCTCCATTGCCCTGGAGGCGAAGCGGGTGGTGCGGATCCATGACGGAAAGATCAATTTCGACGGGGATGTGAAAAAGTATGCTGCAATCATTTAAAATGGCGTTAAAAAGTATCTGGGGCAATAAATTGAGGTCCTTTCTGACGATGCTCGGCATCATCATTGGAGTCGCGTCGGTGATCATCCTGGTCAGCATCGTCAACGGCTATATGTCCTACATGGTGGAGAGCTTTTCTTCCATGGGCGTCAATCAGATCACGGTCCAGTACAAGGCGGTGGCATCCAGAAGTATTGATGTGAACGAATTTTATGAGTTCTACGAGGAACATTCAGACCTCTACGAGAACATGTCCCCGAACGTGTCCGTCAGCGTCACGGTAAAACATGACTCTGACACCATGGATTCCACCAGTGTCGGCGGCTACAGTGAGGATTATCTCGCAATCAAGGACTACGAGATCGAGTATGGCAGAAATCTCCAGTACTCCGACATGGAGGCGAGACGAAAAGTCGCGGTCATCGGCGCCTACGTGGCGGAGGAGCTCTACGGCGGCTCCCAGAACGCCGTGGGCGAGACGGTCAAGTTAAACGGTGACAGCTACACCATCGTAGGCGTTGTGGAACGGCAGACGGAGAGCAGCTCTGAGTTCGATGACGGATGTATGGATGACTTTGTGTGGATCCCGTATTCCAGAGCTGTGAAGATGGCGAGAAATGCTGTGATCAACAACTATATCTTCACATCGCGGGACATCAACGACACGGAAACATGTACGACAGAACTTAAAAATTTTCTCTATGAAAAGATGAAGAGCGAAAACCTCTACACGGTGACAGCAATGAGCTCCCTTCTCGATTCCTTAAATGAGCAGATTGCCATGATGAGCATGATGCTGGGCGGTATCGCGGGTATCTCCTTGTTAGTTGCAGGCGTCGGTGTCATGAACATCATGCTGGTGTCCGTGACAGAGAGAACCAGGGAGATCGGCATCAGGAAGGCCCTCGGCGCAAAGAAGAGCGTGATCATGTTGCAGTTCGTCATCGAGGCGCTGGTCACAAGCTCCATCGGCGGAATCATCGGAATCATGATCGGAGCCTTAGCAAGTACGGGAATCGGTGCCCTCATGGGAATCGACGCGCCGCCGACCATGACAGCAGTTGTGATCTCGTTTAGCGTTTCTGTTGCCATCGGACTGATCTTTGGTTACATGCCGGCGAGCCGGGCGGCGAAGCTGAATCCGATCGACGCACTGAGGACAGACTAAAACTACACAGAAAATGACAGGATCAACGGTAAATATGGAAAATGGAAGAATAATAGGAAAATGCAGATTCTAAGCCTCAAACTGCCACGGATTTGCCGCTAAAAGACAGAATATCGTAAGTTGACGGGAGATATTGTCCAACCTTATAATATAGTTAAAGAAAGATACTTGAGGGGAGGCAATCCTATGGCAGAAAGAAAATGGAAAAAAATAAGTACATGGATGGCCGCATGGGTCATGGCGGTCGTGTTTGCGGTATCCGGGGCGCAGACAGCGTTTGCGGCGACCAGTTATGTGAATAGTGTCAGCATCACGCTGGATGTGACACCGACGGTGGGGGAATCCCTGCCGGATCTTGATGTGGGATACAATTCTGATAACTGCGAGGTATCGATCCCGAACAACGATAAATATGATATCGTATCCGCAAAGTGGTCTTCCACAAAGAACGACGTGAAGATCGGCGGAACCTACACCATGAAAGTTACTTTAAAGACTTTAAATGACTATAGGTTCAGCAGCAGCTCCTACACTTCCTCAAAGGTAAAGGTAAAGAACGGAACTTTTGTCAGCGCTTCGAGAACATCTTCCGACCGTCTGGTGGTTACCGTAAAGACAAAACCGGCAAAGGGCGATCTTGACGCGCCGGGCGAGGCATACTGGCAGACCACAAAGTCCGGAAGCTCCGATCTCGGACTCGCGAAGTGGGAGGCCGTTGAGGACGCGTCCTACGAGGTGTACCTCTACCGCGGCAGCAAGAACGTCTACAAGAGCGGCGAGATCCACACCAGCAGCTGTGATCTCTTTCCGTATATGAGCTCCAAGGGAACCTACACCTTTAAGGTGCGCGCGCTCCCGTCAAACGATGAGGTATCCAAGTACGCGTCAAAGAGCGACTGGACCATATCCGATGAGGTCTATATCGATGAGAATGACGCGGCGAGAGCGGCAAAGAAAAAGCCGTCAAGCGGCAACAACAGCAGCACAAATAATTCCGGAAATTCCCAGCAGGCCCCGTCAAATGTGAATGTGGTCGGCTGGATCCTCGACGGAAACCGCTGGTATTATCGTTACCCGGACGGAACTTATTTAAAGAACGGCTGGGGATTTATCGGAAATATCTGGTACTTATTTGACGCAAACGGAATGATGCTCACCGGCTGGCAGATGAAGAACGGCGTTTATTACTACATGAACGGTGACGGAAAGATGCAGACGGGCTGGCTTCTCTACAACAATACCTGGTATTATCTCTCCGAGAGCGGAGCTATGGTGACCGGCTGGATCACGCTGGGTGATAAGGCTTATTACCTCGGCGGCGACGGCGGAATGCTCACAGGATGGCAGAACATCGACGGACAGATCTACTACCTGTATCCGGATGGACATAAGGCGGTCAATGAAGTGATCGATACCTTCTATGTAGATCATGACGGTATCTGGAGAAAACCGCAGTAAAGATCTGAACCTGCAGGGCATGCGGTTATGCGGTGAAAATCGTCGGAATATTTTCCAGCAGACTGAAAATACAGGAAAGGAGCACCTTATGAGACAGAAAACTTTTGGAAAATGGCTTGCGGCAGCAGGAATTCTGATGGCGATGACGATATGGATGGTTCTTCCTGCACTGGCTGCGCCGACGGTGAATTCTATAAGGATCACCTTTAAAGACAAGTATGAAGATCCCGGCGTGATCGAGGAGCCGGAGATCAGCTGCGGCAGCTACGGGATCGAGATCACATCCGTGGAGTGGAGCAAGGATGTAGAAAAATGGAATCCTGGAACGAAAGTGACGGCAACGCTGATTCTTTCCTCCAGCGGAAGAGAGTTCTCCTCCAGCTACGGTTCAAAGTCCTGCCAGATCTCCGGTGCGACGTTGAGTAAGGCAGTGAAAGTGGATGATGACCTGAAGGTCACAGTCACTTACTACCCGGTAGTCTGGCTGGAAACTCCGGATGAAGCCGGATGGAGCGCTTCGAATCATATGAAAGCGGTCTGGAAGAAAGTCGATTACGCGACGGGATATCAGATCCGCCTGTACCGGGATGACTATTATCTCCGGACCATCGATGCGACGGGAACCAGCAAGGACCTCTCCGAGTATATGGGAAGAGAGGGAAACTACTATTACGAGATCCGCGCGGTGGGAAAGACAACGAACGATGCGAAGTACCGCAAGAGCAGCGAGTATATCGTCTCCTCCGACCGCTACCTGGATGACCTGGGTGACACGGAGGGCAGCTGGAAGAATTACGCGGATGGAAAGAAATATGTGGACGAGAATGGTCAGATCGTGACCTCCCAGTGGTACCGGATCCTCGGAACCTGGTATTATTTCGACGAGAACGGATACATGGTGACGGGATGGAGACTGGTCAATAATAAGTGGTATTACCTCGAAAGTGACGGAAAGATGGTGACCGGCTGGAAGCAGGTTGGCGGTGTCTGGTACTACATGGATGCCGACGGAGCGATGGCAACAGGCTGGCGTCAGACTGCACCGGGACAGTGGTATTACCTGAACGCGAACGGAGCGATGGCAGCGTCCACTGTGATCGACGGATATACGTTGGATGCATCGGGGCTCTGGGTAAGTTAGAAAGGAATGATGGGCGGCATGTCATGGGAGAAATCCTGTGTCATGCCGTTTTCACATATCTGAAAAGGTAAGCTCCTGGAACCATGCGAAAACACTTGACTTACTATGAGATATCAACTAAAATTTAGAAACGTGTAAACATTTGTCGCGGCAGCCTGAAGGTGTATGCGGCGCCGCAGTCACTTGAAGTTTATGAAAAACGAGAAAGGATTTCTATGGGAATCATTAAAGCAGTGAACCTGATCTTTGACTATATCAGGCACGATGAAGAGGAAGACAAGGATGAGGTCAGCCATGCGTTAAAGGGCGTCTCTCTGGACATCAAGGAAGGCGATTTCGTAGCGATTTTAGGACACAACGGATCCGGAAAATCCACATTCGCGAAGCTGATGAACGGAATCCTGCTTCCAACGGATGGAACCGTCTATATTTCTAAAATGAGGACGGACGACGAGGAGCATCTCTGGGATGTACGAAAGACGGCGGGAATGGTATTCCAGAACCCGGATAACCAGATCATCGGAAACGTGGTGGAAGAGGACGTTGGATTCGGCCCGGAGAATATGGGAGTTCCGACGGAGGAAATCTGGGCGCGGGTCGACAAGAGCCTTGAGGCGGTGGGGATGACAGCATACAGACTTCAGTCTCCGAATAAGCTTTCCGGTGGACAGAAACAGCGCGTGGCCATCGCTGGCGTTATGGCGATGAAGCCCCGGTGTATCGTTCTGGACGAGCCGACAGCGATGTTAGACCCGAACGGACGCCGCGAGGTCATTAAAACGGTTCATGAACTGAACCGTCAGGAAGGGATCACGGTAGTTCTGATCACCCACTATATGGAAGAGGTCATTGACGCAGACCGCGTGGTCGTTATCGACGGTGGACATGTCGTGATGGACGGAACCCCGAAAGAGGTCTTTTCCAGAGTCAAGGAACTGAAAAAATACAGCCTCGATGTGCCGCAGGTAACGGAACTGGCAGATGAATTAAAGGAAGCCGGAATGGATCTTCCTTATGGAATTCTTTCCATCGACGAGCTTGTGGATGAACTTGTTCCGCTCTTAAAATAGTGGAGAAATGGTGGAAATATGGCAATCGAAATTAAACACTTGAATCATATATACGGGCAGGGAACGATCTTTGAGCAGTATGCCTTAAAGGATGTAAATCTTACGATCCATGATGGCGAGTTTATCGGCCTCATCGGTCATACCGGATCCGGAAAATCAACCCTGACCCAGCATTTAAACGGACTTTTAAAGGCAACGAGCGGAGATATCCTTTATAACGGAGAAAGTATTTATAAAGAGGGATATTCCATGAAAGAGCTCCGCAGCCATGTGGGGCTGGTTTTCCAGTATCCGGAGCACCAGCTGTTTGAGGTGGACGTATTCTCAGATGTCTGCTTTGGACCGAAGAATCTGGGACTCCCGAAGGAGGAGATCGAGAAGCGCGCGAAAGAGGCGCTGGACATGGTGGGACTCGATGAGAGCTTTTATAAGCAGTCTCCCTTCGACCTTTCCGGAGGTCAGAAACGCCGAGTGGCCATCGCAGGCGTTCTGGCGATGAAACCGGAGGTCCTGATCTTAGATGAGCCGACAGCCGGTCTCGACCCGAAAGGACGCGACGACATTTTAGGACTCGTACAAAAGCTCCATAACGAGCAGGGGTTGACGATCATTCTCGTCTCCCACAGCATGGAGGATGTGGCGCGATATGTGTCCCGTCTTGTGGTCATGAACCACGGTGAGAAGGTCTTCGACGGAACTCCGAAGGAGGTATTCCGCCATTATAAAGAGCTGGAAGCCATCGGCCTTGCGGCGCCGCAGATCACCTATGTGGTGCACAAGCTGATCGACAAGGGGATCCCGCTGGATCCGGATATCACGACGGTGGAAGAGGCGAAGAATGCAATCCTTAAGATCTGGCGCGAAAAGTATGGAAAAAGTTCCGGAAATGCAGCGCAGGTAAGCGCAGCCGGAGCGGATTCCGAGAACGCAGATCATGGGAACGCCACTGGAACAGCCTCTGAGAAGGCAGACAGCACAGAAAAGACAGCCGGGGAGGAAACGACATGTTAAGAGATATCACGCTTGGACAGTACTACCCGGTTGATTCCCTGCTTCACAGGCTGGATCCGAGAACAAAATTATTTGGAACTCTTGTATACATCGTAACCTTATTTATCGCGGACAACCTCTGGGCATACGTTGCGGCGACGATCTTTCTGATCACTGCCATCAAGCTCTCCAATGTCCCGGTAAAATTCATGGTGCGCGGCTTAAAATCCATCGTGTTCCTGCTTCTCATCAGCGTCAGCTTCAACCTGTTCCTGACGCCGGGTACCCCGATCTTTAAGATCGGTTTCCTGCAGATGACCTGGGAAGGTCTCCGGTTTGCGGCATTTATGGCGATCCGTCTTGTTTACCTCGTTATGGGATCCACGATCCTGACGCTCACAACGACGCCGAACCAGCTGACAGACGGTCTGGAAAAGAGCCTTGGCTTTTTAAAGAAGGTCGGCGTTCCGGTCCACGAGGTGTCCATGATGATGTCCATTGCGCTCCGGTTTATCCCGATCCTGATCGAGGAGACAGATAAGATCATGAAAGCGCAGATGGCAAGAGGCGCTGATTTCGAGAGCGGAAACCTGATCCAGAAGGCGAAATCCATGGTACCGCTCCTTGTACCGCTGTTCGTATCCGCGTTCCGCCGTGCCACAGACCTCGCGATGGCCATGGAGGCGAGATGTTACCGCGGCGGCGAGGGCAGAACAAAGATGAAACCGCTTAAGTACGCGAAGAGGGACCGTATGGTTTATGGGGCGTATCTGGTGTATTTTGTGGCGGCGATCGTGCTGAAGGTTTTGCTGTAGAAGATGATTAACTCCGGTTTCGATGAAAAGCAGCGCTAAAGCCCGGATATGACGGGGAACAGCACCGCGTGGAAAATGGTCGAAATCGGGAACTTGATATTCAGAGAAATAGAATTGCCCGGATTTTCCGGACAGCAGAAGGAAAACAATAAAGCTATGAGACGAATCAAACTGACGGTGGCCTACGACGGCACCGCATACAAGGGCTGGCAGCTCCAGCCCAACGGCGTTACCATAGAGAAGATGTTAAATAAGGCTCTTTCGGATCTTCTGAAAGAGCCTGTCTGCGTCATTGGGGCAAGCCGGACTGATTCCGGTGTCCATGCGAGAGGAAACGTGGCGGTCTTCGACACGGAGAGCCGGATCCCGGGAGATAAATTCTGTTACGCGGTAAACCGCGGACTTCCGGAGGATATCCGTGTGGTGGAATCCGAGGAAGTTCCCCTGGACTGGCATCCGAGAAAGCAGAACTGTGTAAAGACCTACGAGTATCAGATCTTAAACTGTAAGATCGAGATCCCGACAAGACGCCTCTACGCCCATTTCTGCTATTACCCGTTAAACGTGGAAAAGATGAATGAGGCGGCAAAATATCTCATCGGGGAACATGATTTCATCAGCTTCTGCGCCGCAAACCACCAGGCGGAGGAGACGGTCCGGACGATCTACGGGGCCGAGGTGAAAAAGAATGATGAGGACATCGTAACGATCCGCCTTTGCGGAAGCGGATTCCTCTACAACATGGTGCGGATCATCGCGGGAACCCTGTTAAAAGTCGGAACCGGCGAGTGGGAGCCGGAACATGTGAAAGAGGTACTGGAGGCAAGAAACCGCAAAGAGGCGGGACAGACTGCTCCGGCGAAGGGCCTGACACTTGTGGGAATCGAGTATGAGAGGGAGATCCCAAAGGAGATCATTGGGAGAAATGAACATTGGGACGCTGTTCTGGACCAGAGTAAACTGGAATCCGACGGAATCTCCTGCGTCCGGATCAGGTTCTCCGAACCGGAGGAACTCCCCCGACTGATCCGCCGTATGGTGCACCAGGCATACCGGAATGGGGCGAAGGAAGTGTTTGTGACGGTACCGGATGGGTATGAGGTGTCTGAGACGGAAAGCTATGGGTATTACCGACTCCGCAGGCTGGATGACGGCAGCTACGGAACGGAGTATACGGGGAGGACGCTATGAACCGGGTACTGATCCAGCTGATCTATTTTGTGATCTATTCCGTTGTGTTCCTGATCATCGGAAAGCTCTCTTTTTCGGAAAGTGATTCTCTCTCCAAGTTTTTCGTCGGTGAGAGAAAGAATGACGAAAAACGCCTGTTTTTCACATTTGTCGGTACCTGGGTCTCCGCGGCGACGATTCTGGGATTTACGGGAAATGTATATCACAGCGGACTCTCCGTCATTGCGTCGTCAGTCATCCCGTGGTTTATCGGCGCAGGTCTCCTGTATCTGATGACGGACCGGCTTTACGAGAATGATGTCCTGTCGATCCCACAGCTGATCGGAAAAAAGCATCATTCAAAATTTCTGCAGACAGTATCGGCTATTTTTATGATCTGCGGCTATATTTTCTATCTGATGATCCAGATCAAGGGATTTGGCATCGCGGTATCCAGCCTGCTGAATATCAATTACAAGGTGGCTGTCTTTCTTGTTTATCTCTTTATCCTCTATTCGAGCTTTGGCGGCTTTAACTCCGTCACGAAGTCGGACTGCCTGAATCTGATCATGCTTTCTGTGAGCATCGGAGTTCTGTATCTGATTATTGTAAAAAACGTTCCGGGACATTGGTTTTTGACAGATCAGACGGTGCATGAACTCATAAAGAGCAAGGGCGTCTTCGAAAAGCAGGCAGCGGAGATTGGAATCTTCGTATATATCTCTATGTTCTTCGGCTGGGGAATGGGACTGGCGTCGAATCCCCAGTATATGGTCAGGATCCTGGCGGCGAAGGATAAAAAAACCGCAAAACATATGATCCTGCATGCACTGATATTCCTGTGCGTGCTGTACTTTGCACTGACCCAGATCGGTCTTGGACTGCGGATCCTCTTTCCGCAGCTGAAAAATTACTGCTCCGCGGATGACGTATTTATCTATGCAGTGGTCAATCTCATGAACACACCGTTCAGCGGTTTCTTCCTGATCAGCGTGATCGGCGCCTGTGTCTCAACGGCGAACTCCCAGCTTCACCTGATCGGCTGCATGCTGTCCTACGATGTGGCTGCCCAGCTCACAAAAAAGAAGATGTCGGAGGAGCAGATTCTCACCCTGGCGCGGGTATGTATCTTCATGGGAGGCACGGCTGCACTGATCTTATCCGTAAATCCGCCGAAGGACATGCTGTCCTTCGGGGCGGATATCTGGGGATTATTCTCGGCGGCGCTTGCCCCTCTGATCTACGGGGGACTGTACTGGAAACGGAGAACGAAAGCCGGGGCGGTGGGAGCGTTCTTTACGGGACTTATCTGCTCTGTCCTGTTCTGGAAAATGGATCTCCGGATATACTGGGCATTTCCGGCAACACTGTGCGCGGCGGCAGTCTATGTTGTGATCCCGATGTTTGAGAAGAAAAGAGGGGCAGAAGAATGAGCGGAAAGAAAAAACAGCTGTTTCGATCATGGTTCTGCAGGATCGAGCATGAGGTCATGCTGCCGTTCATCATGGTAGGGATCCTGGTCATCTGTGCATTCTGCGCTATTTCGGTGTGTAATGGATATACAGAAAAGCTTAAGGACAGAAAAGAGTACGCGAGGACTGCGATCCGCAGCATGGAGGCGGATATCTACTATCTGCATGGAAAACTGAGTGAAGAGGAGATCCGGCAGAAGTATAAGTTCTATCATGATCCGGCGGTGCGGATCCTGGCTGCCGACGGCACGATCATCACGGGGGACGAGGAGATTCCGGACGGAAATATGGAACTCCTGTACGCGGACAGTGGAAATTCCCTGGGTTGGCGTCTGGAATACTGGATGGATAAAAAGTCATTTGAGAGCGCGATCCTGGAAGAACAGAATTACGTCATTGTGGGCGCTGTGGCCAGTCTCCTGATCATCGTACAGGTCAGCGTGTTCCTCGCCTGGAGTATCACAAAACCGATCCGCAGCATGAGCGCGGCGTGTAAAAGGCTCGATGAGAACAAGGACGGGTTCCGGGAGTACCGTTTCCTGGAAACAGCGAGAAAGGACGAGATCGGCCAGCTGGCGAGAACCTTTGAGAATCTTCTGAAAAACCTTGATAACTACACGAAAATGGAGTATACGAGCCGGATGTCATCGGCACTGGCCCATGAGATCAAAAATCCGCTGGCAGGGATCCGGTCCGGGATCCAGGTCCTTGGTGGGCGGGCAGTGAAGGAGAATGAAAAGCTTCTCTGCGACAGCATGCTCCATGAGATCGACCGGGTGACCGGGCTGATCAATGACCTGTTTACGCTGTCGGTGAAGAAGGAAAACCACAGACATGTTTTTCAGGCGGATGTGCTGCTGCGGGAGGTGGCATCCATCTATGCGAAGGAGTGCGAACAGCAGAATGTCGCGTTCAAGACAGACTGCGCGGCGTGTGAAGTGTTTGCCGATGAGAATGAAATGCGCCAGATGCTGTACAATCTTCTGACGAACAGCATGCGGGCGGTCAGCCGGGACGGCACGGGGAAGATCCGTCTCTCAGTGTCTTCCGACGGAGGCATGACTACATTCTGCGTCTCCGATAACGGAAAAGGAATGAATGAAGAGGAACTGAAACGCGCAAAAGAACCGTTCTACACGAAGAGCATTAACGGCGTCGGTCTCGGTCTGGCGATCGTAAACCGGCTGATCGGGCAGAACCACGGCAAAATGGAAATGGAAAGCGCTCCGGGCTGCGGAACGACGGTGCGCCTGATTTTTGAAAGCAGGGATGAACATGAAAAAGATACTGATCGTTGATGACGAATTTCTGATCCGGTTTACGCTGGAGGAAGGACTGAAGGACCGGGGATACGAGACCCAGTCGGCGGAAACGGTGAAGGACGCTCTCGAGAAGATGAAAACGTTCCACCCGCAGGTGATCCTCCTGGATAACCGCCTGCAGGACAGCCTCGGGATCGACGAGATCTCCACGTTCCGTTCCGCCGATGAGGAGGTCCAGGTGATCCTGATGACGGCGTACGGCTCTGTCGCCCAGGCGGTGGAGGCGACGAAGCGCGGCGCTTACGACTATATTTTAAAGCCCTTTGATATTGACGAGATCGACCGGATCGCCAGCCGCTGCATTGGCCAGATGCAGGACCGGGAATCCCTGGAGTTCCTAAAGGGAAAAACGCAGGAATTTATCGGAGTCAGCGACGCCGCGATGCGGATCCGGCGCCACATCGAACTTCTCGGAAAGAATTCCTCAGTGAATGTTCTGATCCGGGGCGAGACCGGAACCGGAAAAGAGGTTGCAGCGTCCCTGATCCATGCCTGCAGCGACCGGCGGGACCACCTGATGGTCCGCATCAACTGCGGCGCAATTCCGGAACATCTGATGGAGAGCGAGCTCTTTGGCTATGAGCGGGGGGCCTTTGCGGGCGCGATGAAGACGAAGAAAGGCCTGATCGAGCTGGCAGCAGGCGGAACCGTGTTCTTGGATGAGATCGGGGAACTTCCGCTGTCCATGCAGACAAAGATCCTAACGTTCCTGGACCATAAGAAGTTCAAGCGTGTGGGTGGTCTGGAGGACATCGAAGCGGATGCCCGGGTGATCGCGGCGACAAACCGGAATCTGGAACATGCCGTAAAGCAGGGGGAATTCCGGGAAGACCTTTTCTACCGGATCAATGTCATGGAACTTGTGATCCCGCCGTTACGGGACCGGAGAGAGGATATTCCGGCACTCTGCGATTATTACCTGAAATATTATAACGGCATGTTTGGAAAGAATATCACCCATGTGGATCCTGATTTTATGCGGGAGCTGCTTTTGTATGACTGGAAAGGGAATGTTCGGGAACTGAAAAATATTTTTGAGCGCTGCTTCTTATTCTGTCAGGGGGACGTGCTTGAAAAACATGTGGAATTAAAACGGGTGGACTGGAAAGATGATACCCGGACAGGAGAGCCGTTTGCGCTAAAGGATCTTCGGAAAGGACCGATCAGTCTCGATCAGGAGGTTTCCATGCTGGAGCAGATCTACATGGACCAGGCACTGAAGCTCTGCGGAAACAACGTGACAAAAGCGGCGGCCCTTTTGGGAATCACGAGATTCTCCATGAAGAGAAGACTTGATAAGGAAGACTGAAATCTTACGGCCCGCACGGTAAGGGGCAGACCTGCTGAACAATTGAAAACGTGCAAAAATTCACATCGTGCGAAATCGCTCGCTAAAACTGAGCGGATTCGCACGATTTTTTTGAAAATTTCAAAAAGATTTTCAAAAACCGAAAAATATAGTTGAATATCACTAAAAAATCAGATAAAATCAAGGCATCAGTTGTAGAAAAGATACGAAAGGGGTACTCATTTATGGGGGAAAAGAAAAAACACAGCAACATGACGACCTTGATGGGAGCTGCGTTCCTGATGGCGACATCCGCGATCGGACCGGGATTCTTGACACAGACTTCCACATTTACGGCTCAGTATAAAAGCGTTTTCGCGCTTGTGATCGTCTGTACGATCCTGTTGGATGTGACGACACAGTTAAATATCTGGTCGGTGATCGGTGTGTCCGGCATGCGCGGACAGGATATTGCAAATAAAGTCCTTCCGGGACTCGGGTATTTTATCGCATTCATGGTTGCGCTTGGCGGTCTGGCATTCAACATCGGAAATGTCGGAGGCGGCGCCCTGGGACTCAACGTATTGTTCGGAATTCCGACGACGGTTGGAACCTTTATCGCGGGAATCATCGGAATCCTGATCTTCCTCTCCAAGGACGCGAAGACCAGCATGGATAAGCTGACAAAATACCTTGGAAGTATCATGATCATCGTAGTTCTCTATGTGGCGATCAAATCCAAACCTCCGGTAGGGGACGCTGTGAGCAGTATTTTCCACCCGGGCGATGTGGGTGCCCTTGTCCTTCCGCTCATCACGCTTCTCGGAGGAAGCTGCGGCGGATATATCACATTCTCCGGTGCGCACCGTCTTCTTGACGCCGGATATTCCGGAAAGAAAGATCTTCCGCATGTACGCCAGTCCGTTTTAATGGGTGTCAGCGTTTCCGGAATCATGAGAATCCTGCTGTTCCTTGCGGTTCTCGGTGTCGTGACAGCAAATCCAGATGTGACACTTGACGCTTCAAACCCGGCAGCAGACGCGTTCCGTCTCGGAGCGGGCGTGATCGGATATAAGATCTTTGGTCTTGTCCTTTTCTTCGCCGCTACAACATCCGTCATCGGCGCGGCTTATACATCGGTTTCATTTTTAAAAACTCTTCATCCGTTTATCATGAAGAACGAAAAGTGGTTCGTGATCGGATTTATCACAGCCTCCACACTGATCATGGCGATCCTCGGAAAACCGGCAGCGCTCCTTGTACTTGCAGGCGCTTTAAATGGACTGATCCTTCCGCTGACCCTCTTAACGATCCTTCTCGCAAGCAGAAACAAGAAGATCGTTGGAGATGATTACAAGCACCCGACGATCCTCATCGTTTTAGGTGTATGCGTGGTACTGCTCACAGGATTCTCCGGAATCAAAGCTCTTCCGGGAATCTTAAAGATGTTCGGTTAATTATATATTGAGATTGTGACGCAAGTCGTTTAAAATAGTAGATAGGAAATTTAGAAAATACCGGCAGGGAAAGCAAGGAGGAAATATTATGTACCGTGTAGATTTAAACAGTGACCTTGGAGAAAGCTTTGGAAATTATACGATCGGAATGGATGAGGAGATCTTAAAGTACGTCTCATCCGCAAACGTGGCATGTGGCTGGCACGCAGGTGACGCGATGGTGATGGAAAAGACCGTTGCTCTGGCGAAAGAGTTCGGAACAGCCGTCGGCGCACACCCGGGATTCCCGGACCTTGTGGGATTCGGACGCCGCAATATGGCAGTGACGCCGGATGAAGCGAAAGCTTATGTCCGCTACCAGCTGGGCGCTCTCATGGCGTTCTGTACCGCCCACGGCGTAAAGATCCAGCATGTAAAACCGCACGGCGCTCTTTACAATATGGCAGCTGTTGACGAGAAGTTAGCCATCGCGATGTGTGAGGCAGTTTATGAGGTAGATAAGGACATCATCTTCATGGGCCTTGCAGGTTCCAAGATGATCACGGCAGCAGAAAAAGTCGGTCTCCGCGCTGCAAGTGAGGTCTTCGCTGACCGCGCTTACAACGATGACGGAACTCTCGTATCAAGAAAGCTTCCGGGTGCAGTGATCAAGGACAAAGACCTCGCGATCAAACGTGTGATCCGTATGGTAAAAGAAGGAAAAGTCGAGTCCATCAACGGAAACGATATCGCGATCAAGGCAGACTCTATCTGCGTTCACGGAGATAACCCAAAGGCATTGGAGTTCGTAAAGAATATCCGTGAGACACTGATCGCGGAAGGCGTCGAGATTAAAAATTTAAGTTTATAGGAAAAAGAGTGCAGCTGTTTGACATCTCATAAATGTCAAACAGCCGCAAATGTATAGAGAGGAGACTCGCTGTGGGAAATGTAAGATATCTGGTTTCCGGTGACTGTGCAGTTACCGTGGAATTTGGAAATGAGATCAGTCCGGAGATCAACCGGAAGATCCGCGCATTCAAGATCGCGTTAGAGAAAGAACAGATTGAGGGAATCGTCGAGACCGTACCGACTTATCGTTCCCTTCTCGTTGTATACAAGCCGGAAGTGATCCGGTTCTCAGCGTTGACAGAAAAGTTTGAGAAGATCCTGTCCTCCATGGGCAGCATCCAGATCCCGCCGCCAACAGTGATCGAGATTCCGGTGCTTTATGGCGGAGAAATGGGACCGGATCTTGCGAATGTGGCAGAGCATAACGGACTTACGGAAGAGGAAGTCGTAAAGATCCACTCCTCCGAAGAGTACCTGATCTACATGCTGGGATTTATCGCGGGATTCCCGTATCTCGGCGGCATGGACAAGCGTATCGCGACTCCGCGTTTGAAGAGTCCGCGCGTAAAGATCGAGGGCGGCTCCGTGGGAATCGCCGGAGAGCAGACTGGAATCTATCCGGTGGCATCCCCGGGAGGCTGGCAGCTCATCGGAAGAACTCCGTTAAAGCTGTATGATTCCGAGCGGGAAAAACCGGTACTCCTGGAGTCCGGACAGTATATCAAATTCCGCCCAGTGACGGAAGAAGAGTACAAAGCCATCGAAAAACAGGTGGAGAACGATACATATCAGTATGTAGTATATGATAAGGAGGCGGAGTGATGGGCATTCAGATCATAAACGGCGGATTCCTGACAACGATTCAGGATATGGGACGTTACGGATATCAGGAGACTGGAATGTCCGTATCTGGTGTCATGGATACCAGGGCAGCGTCACTCGCCAATATCCTTGTTGGAAATGATACGAACGAGGCGGTCATCGAGATCACGATGATGGGCCCGACGATGAAATTTACAGAAGATGAGATCATCGCGGTGACAGGCGGCGACCTCGGGGCAAAGATCGACGGAAAACCGGTGGAGAGATACCGTGCGGTCCTGGTAAAAGCGGGCCAGACGTTGAGCTTCATGGGCATGTACGGCGGAAGCCGTGCGTATATCGCTTTTGCGGGCGGACTTAATATCCCGGTCGTTATGGGAAGCAGATCCACGAACCTGAAATCAAAAGTCGGCGGATACGAGGGAAGAAAATTAGGAACCGGCGATGAGATCGCTTTCCGCGCTCCCGCATCCTGGCTTCCGAATATGTCCGGGCGTGTATATGAACTTCCGTCCTACGGGGCAAAGGAATGGACCCTCAGAGTCGTTATGGGACCGCAGGACGACTGTTTTACAGATAAGGGAATCAACACCTTCTTAAACAGCACCTACACGATCTCCAACGAGTATGACCGCATGGGCTGCCGCATGGAAGGCGATGTGATCGAGCATAAAAACGGCGGCGACATCATCACCGACGGCATCAGCTTCGGCGCTGTCCAGGTTCCGTCCCACGGAAATCCTATCGTCATGATGGCGGACCACCAGACCACAGGCGGCTACACAAAGATCGCCAACGTGATCTCTGTGGACCTTCCGGTGCTTGCCCAGTGCATGCCGGGAATGAAGATCCATTTTGAGAAAGTCACGGTGGATGAGGCGCAGGATCTCTATTGTAAGGAAAAAGAAGAGTTTGACGCGCTTGCGAAGAGACTGAATACCCCGGTGGAACCGGCGGATGATGAGCAGGCGGTGGCGATCGCAGCGGCATCCGAGGCGAACAAGACCGCATGGGTAAAGGCGGGAACCTATAAGATCTCCGTAAATGGAAAAGAGTTTCTTGTGGAGCTTGAAAAAGAGGTTGTGAGATTCCGGTAAGAAGAAATATGGAGATGCAGGCCGGAAAATGAATTGATCGGCGAAGCATTTCAGCAGAATGAGTCATGGGGAACAGGAACCTTAAGATGCCGAAAACGAAAAGAACGGCATAGGAGAAAGGGGTAGTGAAAAATGGGAGATTACAGAACGACAAAACCGGAAGAGATCTGGAAAAAGATCCGTGACGGTGAGATCACAGAACCGACAGCCGGAATGTGCGGGGGATACGCACAGGCAAACCTTGTGATCCTGCCGAAAAAATATGCGGAGGATTTTAAAAAGTTCGCGGAGCGCAACCCGAAACCGTGTCCGATCCTCGAGATCATGGACGGTTCCCCGCTGGTTCATGACATGGGCGAGGGAGCGAATATCGTTACCGATATTCCGCGGTACTTTATCTATAAAAACGGCGTGAAGGTCGATGAAGTGACAGATGCTTCCGAATACTGGCAGGATGATTTCGTTGGTTTTCTTATCGGCTGCAGCTTCTCCTTCGAGGAGGCGCTCTTACAGGCAGGAATTGACGTGCGTCATATCTCGATGGGAAGAAATGTGCCGATGTACAAGACGAATATCGAGTGCGAGAAAGCAGGAGTCTTCGAGGGTCCGCTTGTATGCAGCATGCGCCCGATGACGCCAGAGGACGCGAAAAAGGCGGCGGAGATCACGGAGAAGTTCCCGAATGTTCACGGTGGTCCTGTCCACATGGGAGATCCGGAAAAGATCGGCATCAAGGATATCGACCATCCGGACTATGGAGATCCAGTGGAGATCCGCGAGGGCGAGATCCCGGTATTCTGGGCCTGCGGCGTGACCCCACAGGCAGCCGTCGAGCGGGCGAAGCCGCCGATCGTCATCACCCACGCTCCGGGTCATATGTTTATCACGAATGTGAAGAACGCGGAGTTGAATGACTATCTGGAGAAAAAGAAACAAGATACGAAATCGCTGTGAAACAGAAGGAATCGCGGCATCGCAGATGCGTGATCAGCTGCCAGCATCGGACATGGCAGATTTTGCCGGACAGATGCGGAAGTGAGATGTTCGGGCCCTTGAGAGTGAGAGGTTCGGGTCACCGAGTCTTCGGGCTCCGGATAGTTGACAGAATCCGAAATCTATGTTATTCTACCAGACGTTAAAACTCGTGTGGATTTTTAGAGAAGAACTTTTTTCGCCACACAATCACCTAAAAGCTTTATGGGTGGTTGTGTGGCATTTTTTTTGTTTAACAGAAAATTCCGATAGAACTTCCCGCTAAACAAAAAGGAACTACGTGCCAATGATGTGTATTCGCGCGAAGATGCCGATTGTCGCAAGTGACTGCGCTCGGCGTGAGAATGTGTCGAGGTACATTCTTTTTATTGCTTATATCAACGAAGTTTTACATATGGAACCGTTACTTTAAAAATTATATGGGAGGTTAGAATCATGAATGAAACTTTCATGAAGGAGAAGCCGATCTTTCCTCTTCTCCTCGGAATGGGAATGCCCATGGTCCTGTCCATGCTGGTGAATTCCCTCTATAATATAGTAGACAGTTATTTTGTTGCCCGGATCAGCGAGAATGCCATGGAAGCGCTGTCTCTGGTATTTCCGATCCAGAATTTCATCAATGCCATGGCCATCGGTTTCGGGGTGGGAATCAACGCTCTGATCGCCACAGCGAGAGGTGCCGGAAAAGAGAATGAAGCGCGCCGGGCAGCGACTCAGGGTGTTGTCCTGTCTGTGATCCACGGGATCATTCTCTCTGTGATCTGCATCGTTATCATGCCAAAATTCCTTGGAATGTTCACAGGCGATCAGGAGGTCATCCGGTACGGTGTGCGTTACGCATCCGTTGCATTCTTGTTTTCACCAATCATCATGGCAGGATTAGCCTTCGAGAAGATCTTTCAGGCAGTGGGGCGGATGAAGGTCTCCATGATCGCCCTGCTCGGCGGCTGCATCACAAATATTATCCTGGATCCGATTTTAATCTTTGGACTGGCATTCTTTCCGAAAATGGGAATCTTCGGAGCGGCGATCGCCACAGGTGTGGGGCAGCTTATTTCGCTCATGGTTTACCTTGCCTTCTATTTTAAAGGACCGGTTCCGGTAAAGCTGGAAGCAAGGTATAAGATTCCAGGTGGAAATACGATGAAGAAACTCTACGGGATCGGGATCCCGGCAATCCTTAATCTGGCGCTGCCCTCCGTCATGATCTTTGTGTTAAACGGTCTGCTGGCGCAGTATTCCAGAAGCTATGTGGTCATTCTTGGAATCTACTATAAACTGCAGACTTTCCTCTATTTCCCGGCCAGCGGCATTATCCAGGGGATGCGCCCGGTGATCGGCTATAATTTCGGTGCCGGAGAGCGGGAGAGAGTCGGAACAATCTATAAGACAACGCTTGCCATGACCGGGGTGATCATGGCGGCTGGTACGCTGCTCTGCCTTACAATCGCCAATACGCTGATCGGAGCCTTCACAGACAATGCGGAGACTATCATAGCGGGCGGCACCGCTCTCCGGATCATCAGCGCCGGATTTATCGTCTCAACGGTTTCCGTAACGGCATCCGGAGCCCTTGAGGGAATCGGCATGGGTGTCCAGTCCCTGGTGATCTCATTGCTCCGATACATCGTGGTCATCCTTCCATCCGCTTTTATTTTATGTCATCTGTTTGGCGGCGGAGCAGTCTGGAATGCCTTCTGGATCACGGAGTTTGCGGCAGCGGTTGTGGCTGAGATCGTGTATCGGGGAACGATAAAGAGGACTATGCCAAAACCACGATAAAATATAGGTTTTCCGGCAAAATTTAATCGAAATTTTGAAGAAAAACGGTTGACACACCCGGCCATGTATAATATAATGTATAACTGTGACATCGGTTGAAAATGCTGTAGCCAAAGCCCCGGAAACAGTATTTTACGATAAAGGAACATTGATTGATTTAGTACAAACAGGAGGTCAACCCATGAAGAGCTTTATGGCTAGTCCAGCAACAATTGAGAGAAAATGGTACGTAGTTGACGCTACAGGATATACATTAGGTCGTCTGACATCAGAAGTAGCAAAGATCTTAAGAGGAAAGAACAAACCGATCTACACTCCGCACATCGACTGCGGCGATTACGTGATCGTAACAAACGCTTCCAAGATCAAAGTTACAGGTAAGAAGTTAGACCAGAAGATCTACTACAGCCACTCCGACTATGTAGGCGGAATGAAAGAGACAACTTTAAGAGAAATGCTCGAGAAGAAGCCGGAGAAGGTTATCGAGTTAGCAGTTAAGGGAATGCTCCCGAAGGGACCTTTAGGAAGAAGCATGATCACAAAACTTCACGTTTACGCTGGCCCGGATCACGAGCAGGCAGCACAGAAGCCGGAAGTTTTAGAAATCAAATTTTAATTAGAGGTCTGAAAGGAGGAAATTCATAATGGCTAGCACAAAATATTACGGAACAGGCAGAAGAAAAAAATCTATCGCAAGAGTATATCTTGTACCGGGAACAGGTAAGATCACAATCAATAAGAGAGATATCGATGAGTATCTTGGTCTTGAGACATTAAAGCTCATCGTTCGTCAGCCGTTAGCAGCAACAGAGACAGCTGATAAGTTCGACGTTATCGTTAACGTTCGCGGCGGCGGAGTTTCCGGACAGGCAGGCGCTATCCGTCATGGTATCTCCAGAGCTCTGCTTCACGCAGACATCGAGTACCGTCCGGTATTAAAGAAAGCTGGTTTCTTAACAAGAGATCCGCGTATGAAAGAAAGAAAGAAATACGGCCTCAAAGCAGCTCGTCGCGCTCCGCAGTTCAGCAAGCGATAATCGACTGCTCAGACTATATCAAAATGGTTCAAAAACCCCGGAAAATCAAGGCTTAATAGTGACAAGTAACTATTTTGTCGCAGAGAACGGTGTGACCCGAAGGTCACGCCGTTTTTCTGTGTTCATAGGTTGTTTGCGTGATGATAGGCTCGGAAATAACGGGAATATCTACATCGTCCACGAAGTTGAAGAAAATCTTCACTTTCTGCTTGCGCTTGCCGCTGGATTTGTCCGGGGCATAGACGATGATTTTCTTGATATACTCGTTCACGATGGTCTGTGTCAGCTCCTCCACATCCACATATTTCTGTGTCAGGGCGATAAAGGCATCCAGACCGTCGTTCATTTCTTCCCGCTGTTCCACCCATTCTTCGATAACTTCAATTTCGAGCTTTAACCGTTCCTGCTCCGCTTCATAGTCCGCAGACATCTTTCTGTATCTGTCCTGATTGAGATTTCCAAGAACATAGTCCTCGTACAGCCGGGCGATGATGACATCCAGATCGGCAAGGCGTTTCTTTGCCTGTTCCAGCTTCTTTTTGTCATCCCGGATGCTGCGCTCCTGGTCAGTCCTGCGGCATTGCAGCCATTCCTCCTGAAAACCGTCCACATCGCTTCGGATATACTCATTGACTGCCCGGATGCGTTCCAGAACGATTTCACGAAGCACATCTTCCCGGATATAGTGGGCAGTACAAGTACCACGGTTGCTCTTGTAGTTGTTGCAGACGTAGTGATCCTGCTTGCCCTCAAAGTTTTTGCTTGTGGCAAAGTGGAGCTTGCCGCCGCAATCGGCACAAAACAGAAGCCCGGAGAACAATCCCTGCCGTTCCGCTTTTGCAGGGCGGCGTTTGTTTTTCCTCAGTTCCTGCACCCTGTCAAACTGTGCCTGAGATACAATCGCTTCCTGTGTGTCCGGCAGATAAAACATATTCTCCGGCTCATTGGGAATCCGCTTTTTCAGCTTGTAGGACTTGGAATAAGTCTTGAAGTTGCAGGTACAGCCTGTGTACTCCTGCCGTTCCAAAATCCCTATAATGGACTGGTTGCCCCAGTGGTACGGTCTTTCCGGCATCGGCTTTTTCTTTCGCTTGGCATAGAGTGCCTTTGCAGTCAGAATCTGCTTTTCTTCCAGAATCCTTGCAATCTGCTCCGGGCCTTTGCCGTCAATGCAAAGGTCGAAGATGAGCTTGACTACCGGAGCCGCTTCTTCATCCAGAATCCAGTGATCCTTGTCCTCCGGGTCACAGCGGTATCCGTAGGGCGGTTTGCCCATGTGCTTCCCACTGGTTCCTCTCTGCCGCAAACTGACACGGACTTTCTTGCTGGTATCACGGGGATACCACTCGTTGAACAGATTACGGATTGCGGCGAAGCCCTCGCTGTCTCCCCGGTTGCTGTCTACGCCATCATTTATAGCGATAAAGCGGACATCATAACTCGGAAAGATAATATCCGTATATTGTCCAACAGTCAGATAGTCACGACCAAAGCGGCTGAGGTCTTTGACCAGCCAGCAGCCCACAAGCCCCTGCTTGACAAGCTCAAAGCCTTCCTGCACACCGGGACGATTGAAGTTCGTCCCCGTATAACCGTCATCCACCAGAATTTTCAGGTTTGTATACCCGTGGTCACGGGCATATCGGGTTAAATACTCTCTCTGATTTGCGATACTGTTACTCTCGCCTTCCTGGGCATCCTCGTTGCTCAGACGGCAATAGAGAATGGTAATTTTCTGCTGATCCAACATAATATCCTCCTTCGGTGGTTGGTCAGCCGACAGTACCGTTGTGCATATTGGAATTATATCATGCTTTTGTGTCGCAGTCATTAACAAATCACCCCCTTGTCAGAAAAAATGAGCCGTTTTACCTTGTCGGTAAGTGGCTCATTTCCGTCACACTCCGTTTCAATCACATACCATGTGTTTCCGATCTTGCACTCAATGGTTTTGCAGAAAGAGGACTGTGCCGCTTCCCAACGCTTGCGGCATTCTTCCAGAAAATCAATAGGCGGCTCAAAAATCGGATCGAAGCAGGAGCAAATATCAATATAGCCGATGGCATCGTTGATTTCTTCCATCGGGGCATCTTCCATAATCATCTTGTTAATTTCCTCTACGGTTTTCTTCATAGGCAAATAGTTCCTTTCTTAAATTTCCATGTCCTGTCCACGATTGCGGGCAGGGTGTTTGTGTTCATACAGTTCCTTTCCCCTGGCGAGGATGGCATTGATAAAAGCCCAGACCTTTTCAGATGCAATCTCAATCGCATCCAGGAAAGGCTGGGCTTTCTGTTTCAGCTCCTCATAGTCTTTGTTCAGTTTTTCAAAACGGTCTTTCCATATCTTTGCGTTTTTATCTGCCTGCTCGAATTTCTGCTTGTATTTCAGCTTCTCAGACTTTTCCGCAAAGCTGCTGACCGCATAATCCTTTAGCGTGCGGCACTCATCCGCCGTCATGGTAACATTTCCCGTAATGGGATTTTTCTTGCCCATCGACTCAATCTCATGTGCAGTCATAGCAACAGACTTAGCAGCCTGAGTTTCCTTTTTCAGAGCTTCCAGTTTCTTTTTCTGCTTTTCCGTAGCAGCTTTAGCATCCTCCAAACTCTGTTCTGCCTGTGCCACCTGTCCTGTCACAGCTTCCAAACGCTGCTGTTCCGCCTGCACCTTAAACTGTGTCACCGTCAGATGTTCCTCGGTGCTGCCACGCTCTCCACGCTCCACATCGGTATATCCGGCAGCACGCATGAAATTAAAAAAGTCATCCTGCAACACGCTGTAGGATGACCTTAAAATCTTTTTTCCTTTTTCATTGAGCTTGGGATTTCCGTCCTCGTCAAGCACCGGTTTGGAGTCCCATTTCTTACTTCGGCTGACTTGTGTGATCGTTTCCTTTACCGTTCCCCGGAGAGCTTCATCCTTACATCGCTTCGACCAAAGGATCTGCTTTTCCACTACCGGAATATAAACCACATGGAGGTGATAGTGGTACACATCCTCGCCAAGAGCTTCGGACATTGCCCGGTTGTGCTCATCGGCGTGCATCACAGCAGAGAGGATATACTGCTCACCGCCTACGATCTCCACGGCGGCTTTATAGGCATCAGCATAAAACTGTTTTGCAAATTCATAGCCGCCGTGGTTGTAGAAATAAGCGGAGTTCACATCAAAAACCAACTCGCCGTATTTGATGGCATCCGGTTTCAGACCTCTGGTGGAGATCACGCCATCCTGTTCCATTTGCTCAAACATTTTCACATAATCATCGGTGGGAGTCTTGAAGTGAACATTCAGCGGAGTGCGTTCCGGCACAATGTCTTGATTGCTGTAACTGTCCTTTTCTCGCTCATTGTGTTCCTGTATTTTTGCCACATCGTCCGGTGTCGGTAAGTCCTGATTCCGGGCTACGGTGCGGTCTATTCCATCATTTCTTGCCATAGATTTTTTGTCCTTTCCTTAAAATTTGCAGACAGCGGGGAGCTGCGGAGAGGCACTTTTTCAAAGTGTAATAACCCACTATAACACTTTCATCCATACTGGCTGCAAAGTGCCGTGGGCTCTCCGAGGGCTCTCCCGAGGGGGAGTGCGGTTGCTGCGGCAACCTCTGCTGACCAATGCGAAAATGTCTGCAACTTTTCCCATGGTCAGCCCGTCTGCATGAAGCTGTTCCGGTGAACTTCTCTTTGCAGACGGCGGCAGCGAAAAGCGTATCTTTCACTGCCATCCATAGACAGCACTGCGGTGTGCCTATGGGGACGGGAACTACGAGGGGATGTTGCCGGGGCATCACTTCTCCCGTCTTTGCTGCCATACGATGTCGTATCCCAGCACAGCGGCAAGCTCCAATACTTCCTTGTATCGGATGCTTTCCCGCTGTAATTTTGCGGACAGGTTGGAAACGCTGTCGCTCCAACCGTACTCGTCCGAGAGCAGGTCAACTACTTCCTGCATAGTCATTCCGGCACGGATGATCTGTGCCTTGATTTCGTTGCGTACATTCATATTGTAAATTCCTCCATATTTTTGATTTACAATTCGGTGCAAAGGCTACTCCCCAAAGCGGAGCAGATGCACCGAACAGTGAAAAATCTGCTTTCTCCAAAATCGCTTTCATTTTGTGAGTGCGATACTCTGTCCATACAGGCATATATCCCACTTTGCTGTTCCGTGGGATTTTGTCTGAAACAGTGAAAACACCCATTGTTTCGTAAACTGGGTGCATGGTTTGGAGAAGCACGATTTGGTGAAATGGTTTCGTCCTGCGGTCAAGAACTTTGCTGTTTCCATTACCATTGATTTTCAATGCCCGAAAACAGGTCAGTTCTGACAGCTGATTATTCCTATAAAAAAGGAAAACAGGTAAAACGCTGTGTACATACATACAGAAAACGAAAGACAGGAATCAGTCCTGCCATTCCTCCGGTACGTACGTACATGGCGAAACGTCGTAAAACCCGTTTATATTAGGTCGTGCCACAGCTTCCACACCCATAAATCCCCATACCCGCCGTCCGGCTGAGTTGGTGATGTTGTTGCAATGTTCCAGATTGAATCTCCCGGCATTGGCAATCATGGCGTCGCTGAAGCTGCGGGCTTTCAGCGGTGCAAGGGAATTTTCTTCGCACCACATCCGGTAGATTTCATAGAAATCCTTGGAGCTGATGGACGCATCCGCTTTGCACCGGATGTATCCCTCCGATTCCATGAAATCAAAGATATTATTATTGTCACGCTTGACCGCTTCCCGATTTTCACGGATGCGGTCACTCTCCGAAAACTTAAAGTTGTTGGCAACGAGCCGCTGCAATCCTTCGAACGCCCACAGGGAGATGCCCTCAGCTTCGGCTTTCATCTTCTCAGCAAGGTCGGGATCGTCGGCTCTGCCCACGGGCTTTTCCTTGGTAGTCAGTACAAGCTGTCTGCGGTAAAAGCCGTCGCTGCGGTCATACAGGGCTTGCAGATCACCATTGCTGAATGCCAGCAACCGGGCAAACATCCAGCCCTGATAACTCTGCTTGCCCTTGCGTTCCAAGTCCATTTTGCCCTGTGCAGTCACGATGGATTTTACATAGTTGGTCTGACGCAGAGCTTCCATCCGCATATCATCATCCACGCACAGCAGGATGTGTTCCAGATCGGCACGGGCAAAACGGTTTTCAGAAATCTTCCCGATGCTGCCGTCTTTCATATTCGTGCCGAAGATGGTGGACAGCACCGCACCGATTTGGGATTTGCCCTCACCGCCGTTGCCCTTAATCACCATCATGCGCTGACCTTTGTTGGATGGAATCAGGCAGTAGCCAATGAACTCCTGCAAGGTGGGGATGTCCTCTGCATAGAGTAGTCCATCCAGAAAGTTCAGCCAGATCACCGGTGCAGGAGCATCGGGATTATAGCCGACAGGCAGACGGCTTCGCACGATAGCCGGTCTGCCTTCGGTGAAAGTGCCGTTCAAGAGCAGCGTACCGTTGGCAACATGGATGCGATCCTGCTCCGGAGGGAAGTCAGACACCTGCGCTTCCAGTTTCAGCACTTCCAGAATGTTGGTGATCTTCCGTGGGATGTTGTTCACGGCACAAAATTTCAGCTTGTCGTAAATCTCCCCACGCAGAGGAAGGTCATCTGTCACTCGACCATCGGGCGTGAAAAAAGCTCCGTTTGCGAAGATGATTCTGCGCTCATGCAGAAATTCTTCACAAAACAGAGCTTCGTTGATGTTCTGCCCGTCAAACCAGACAGGCAAATTCATATTAGGCGTTTTCCGGTTCTTCGCCACGGTGCGCCACCTCCTTTTTCTTTCGTGCGGTATACTCTTGCAGAAAAGCAATTTTGTCGTCCTGCATCAGCTTGTCCACCAATGCCACCCGTTCTTCCAGATCACCCACCGTCAGCACATCTGCCATATATTCGATATAGCAGTGCATCTGGCAGGCTTCCACAAAACGGTCATCCAGAGCATCTTCCGGTGTCTTGGGTGCGTATCGTACTTTCCAATCTTCCAGCAGATGCAGATAATCCGTCAGCACCCGGAAACACAGCATTTCATCCTCCCGGAACTGACGGATATAGGGACGCTTTGGCTTGGCCATAGCTGCGGCAGTGGGCGGTTTCGGGTCAAGTCCGAAGTCCGAAGCCAGCTTTTGCGCTGCTTCATAGCTGCTCAGATCGAACGACCTTGCTACGAAGTCGATCACATCCCCCTTGACTCCGCAGCCAAAGCAGAAGAAATAATCCTCATTCAGCTTCATGCTCGGATGCCTGTCATTGTGGAACGGGCAGCAAGCCATGCCGTTTCGGTTGACTTTCAGCCCGTAGTGTTCGGCGGCTTGCTTTACGCTGATTGCCACCTTGATGGTTTCATAGATTGTCATAGAAAACCTCCGTTCATAGTATTCAGAAAGCACGAAACACCCGCCGTGATTGGCAGGTGCTTCGCTCCGTCTACTATTGTTATGCCGGATTTTTCAAAAAACAGGCTAATCGGAGGACAACCCCGTTTCAAAAAACAGGACAACTTATGGATAGATGTAGATTTCTTTACATTAGCATGATAGAATTAAGAAAATGAAAAAACAGGACAGGAGGGGCAAGCATGAACCAAGAACTGATGACATTGGATTTTTGGCAGGATACGGTCATATATGAGGGAAAAACACTTCCTGTCGGCGCTCTTGCCTGTGATGCGCTGAATGTCCCTGCGGATACCATCGCAAAGATGAACGAGCAATGCGAGAAAATCAATCTGCTGCTTGGAATATTAAACGCCGGACAGGATGCTTCTGCACTCTGTCCTATTGCAACGGAAGCTGCTCTGACGATGCTTGATATTCTCAGTCAAACACCGCCGTTCTCCTATATGAATATCTCAAAGCACAGAGAACGGATTGAAAAAGTCTTTACTGTGGACAATGCGCTGAAATATGTGGAGTTTGCCATAAAAGCCGCAACCAATTCTTTGCAATTTGAAGAAATCCAGAACTTTACCGATGCGATGATGCTCCAACGCTATACCGCAGTTTTCGGGCATCTGGCATACTCCCTTGGGGAATACCAAACGACCATGCTTGATTTTGCAGAAAAATCAGACGGCAACGAAGCTGACCGCACCGCAGAGGGCTTTGCCAGAATGTTCGGCAATTATTTCCCGCCGGAGTTTTCCATCACGGAGGGCAATGCCTGGATGTCTACCCTGAACAATTCCGTTCAGTATGTATCCGTCATCCGTCCCGGCGAAAAAGTTGCGAAGCTGGTCAAGCGGATGCACTATGTATCCTTTGTGGGGATGTTCCGGTCTGATCTCTTTGAGGGCCTGTGTGTTGGCCATGCACCGAAAAAATGCAAAATCTGCGGCAAATGGTTTCTGACCACCAATGCAAGGCACACCAAATACTGCGGCGGCTACGCTCCGGGGGACAAGCTGCACCGCACCTGCCGGCAGATCGGTAACCTGAAAGGCAGAGAACAGCGGGAACTTGCGGACGATCATCCGCTGAAACAGATTTATGAGAAGCGACTGAATACCATAAACCGCTATGTGAAGCGTGGCGCTCTGGACGCTGATCTTGCAGAGGTTATGAAAAAACTGGCGAAAGATAAGATGCTTCGGGCGCTGAGCAATGTCGCTTACGCCAAGGGTGATTATGAAAAAGAAATGGGACAGGCTGCGTTGAAGAAAGAAGCAATAAAAAGAATTTGAATTTAGCTAAGAGGTGAGCAACGTTATGTTAGAAGTAGTATTTAGCGACAGTGCCGCAGGGACTATGGCGGTTGCGATTGGACATAAGGGTTTTTTAGGCGGAGCAACCAGTGTAATTATCTCTGATGGGACAGTTTCAAAAGAAGAAATAGAAAAGTTCCAGCATCAAGCAGAAGAACGGGAGCGTTCTGGTTGGGAGAATGCTATACCGTTGGAAGGAAATCGTAAGGACATAGTTAATCTTCCGCTGGCATTGTCTGTGGGCAACATCTCCGAAGCAGGAATTTGTTTGGAGCGTGAGTCGGCATTATCTTTGCTACTAAGCATACTGCCCGATATGGCATCTGAAATCGTAACTGAACTTCTCAATACATCCCGAAAGAACTATGCTACACTACTGGAAAAAGCACAAAACGGAGAGCCGATTCGTGTTTGGGTCGGACGAGACCCAGATGATGTGTGCGGATTGTATTGGCTTCTGGAACAACTACGACCAATCGGCTTTGAAAAATTGGATATTACCATTGTGGAGCTTCCAATGTGGGAAACAAGACCAGATGGATGCATTGTCCAGTATAACGGTTGGGGAGAAGTTGAACCTTATCACTTGGGACGGATGGCATCTCTTGGGAAGAAGTTGCCAACAAATTACCTTCGTAGTTTGGCTAACCGCTGGAGAGAACTCCAACAGGAAAATTCTCCTCTTCGTGCTGTTATAAACGGCAAACTGGTCAGCGTATCAGAAACTCTGTATGATACATTTATTCTTCGAGAATTGGATACACTGGACGACGAGTTTAGGGAAAGCGTGCTTGTTGGACAGGTTCTTGGAAAGAATCAATTAGGGATCGGTGATGGGTGGATTGCTTTGCGTGTGGAACAATTTATCAAAGAGGGACTTCTGCTCCCAATCACAACTCCTGCACCAAATGCACCTATTTATCACCGTATGTTAAAGAAAATAAAGTAATAAATAACCCATTAGTTGATCACGGGATATTTATGAGTATTACTAAACTGGAAGGAGGTGCGCTATGCTGAATGATTTTTCATGGAATATGACCGGATACATACCGAAACACGCTGTCAATCCATCCGATGATGGCATCCCACCCTATGTTGCAGAGCGCATCTTCCAGCTGGAACCGGAACCGCCTACAGTAGACAATCCGAACGAATATATCCTGTCTGCCCTACGGGAAAAAGACTTGAAATATTTCTCATTCTTTCTCCACCACTACGAGCTGCAACTTAACAAGCGCATCAAAACCTTTCTCGGTGTGGATGGCGGCAATCGATACGACACAGACCGTTTTCTGGATATAAAACTGTCCTGCCGGGAGCAAATGCTCCAAAAGCTGATGGACTATGCTCCTGCCAAAGGTGCGGAGTATGCAACATACATTTTTCCGTTCATTCGGGATGCTATGCTCCGTTTCCGCATGGGCGAAGAAAAATGGTCGGTATCCTCTCTGACCAATTACAAAATGGTGCGGTCAATGGCGTGGCTGTACCATAACACCAAGGATGCGGTCAGTGAATTTGCAAAGAAATACAACTGCGACCTTGCCCTTGCGGAAGGATACCTGAAAGTAGTCCGTGGCATCCGCAATCAGCAGCCATTCTATGTAACGGACGAGGATGGCGAGGAAACAGGTGAAGATGTTGCCCTTGATGATACATGGAACTATACCGACATCCTCTGGAACGGCATACAGGCTGAAAAGGTGCAGCGGGCATTTGAGAAACTGAATTACCGGGAGCAAACCTTGCTTGAAAAGCGGCTGGCGATCTGTATGACCTGTGGGCGTGTCGGCTCATGGAAGAACCGCCCCACCTTTGAAGAACTGGCGGTTATGTTTGAGGGCAGCACAGCCAGCGGTGCAGAGCGAGCCTACCGGAAAGCAGTGGACAAGCTGACGGAGTTTTTGGTTGCCGAGGGTGCTATCCATGCAGTCCGGCTGAAACAGAAATCCAAAACCAAGCGCAAAAAGAAAATCACCGCCGCAATCTACGAATACCAGGCAGACTGCGACGGCGAATGGGGCGAAATGTCAGTTGATTTTGAGAACGGCACAGCAGAAATCATTCGGCTTGCTGATTGGGATACAATTAAAACGAACTGGTTTGCCAATGAGGCGATCCGGTATATTTTATCATTGTCGCCTGATGCTCTTAAAAAATATATGCTCGTCCCCCTTGAGCCGCCACTTATATCCTGAATCCTTACAACAACTGTAAGTGGTATTTGCTGTGTTCCCATGCTATCATTTTATTACAAATGATAGGAGGTATTCACATGAAACCCATTTTGAATATTGAAAATTTAACAAAAATCTATGGCAATGTGCCAAGTCAAACAAATGCACTGAATGGGATCACCCTCCAGGTGATGCCGGGAGAGTTTCTCGGCATTATGGGAAGCAGTGGTTCCGGTAAATCCACGCTTCTCAACTGTATTGCAACTGTGATTCAGCCCACCGGTGGAAGCATTCAGGTGGAGGGCGATACTCTGCAATCCCTCAGGGGAAAGGCTCTTGCAGAGTACCGTGGCAAAAAAGTTGGTTATCTATTCCAGAACTTTGAATTGCTGGACAACCTGACTGGCAGGGAAAACATCCTGCTCCCGACTTCCTTGCATGGGGTATCCGAAGCAGAAAGCAGCCAGCGGCTGAAGCAGTTGGCTGACTATCTGGAAATCACTGATGTTCTGGATAAGTTTCCGTCCAAGATGTCCGGCGGCCAGCGTCAGCGTGTTGCGGCAGCAAGGGCTCTGATCTTACATCCCCAAATGATCCTTGCCGATGAACCGACGGGTGCGCTGGATTCTAAGAACGCAAGAAGTCTTATGGAGAAGCTGTCCGGCCTGAATCGTGACGAACAAGCTACGATCCTGATGGTAACCCATGATTCCAATGCCGCCAGCTTCTGTAAGCGCATCCTGTTCATCCAGGATGGCGTGATCTTTCATGAGCTTCGGCGTGGAGACGAAAGCCAGCAGGAGTTCTACGGGCGCATCCTGAAGGTGATGGCGCAACTGGGAGGGGGCAGCGCAAATGTTCTCTAATCTCATTCTTCGGAACAGCCGCCGCAGCCGAAAGGAAAACGGTCTGTTTTTCAGCTCCCTGGTGATTTCTATTGTTGCCTTTTACATGATTCTTTCCATCTCCACTCAAGATGTGATGCTCTTTTTGCAGAAAATGGAGAGTGACGCAGTTGACAAACTCCTGCTTCTGATTCCTGCGTTTTATGGAATGACCCTCGGTATTCTGTTCTTTTTGATCTATTTTGCCTGCAAGTATCAGTTCGAGCGCAGACGGCATGAGCTTGGTGTTTATCTAATGTTGGGGATGCGTAGAAGTAAACTGTTTGGTATGCTTCTGGCGGAAGATTGCCTGACCAGTATTCTTGCCATGCTCATAGGCTTACCTGTGGCTGTGGTGCTTTCAGAAATTGTCAGTCTTGTCACCGCCAAGCTGGTAGGCATGGGGATCATCGGTCATCAGTTTTCTTTATCCTGGTCTGCGATTGAATGGACGCTGGCAGGATTTCTGGCAATTAAGCTGACGGCACTTCTGATTTTGAGTGGACGAATCAGCCGCCAGGAGATCGGTACTTTGCTATCCCAGCCAACGAACCGCCCCAAAAAGCAAATGCCATCTGTTATCTATGGACTGGCTGCTATATGCGGAAGTGTGATGTTGGCAGTGGCTTACTACATGGCGATTCAGGGAATTGCATGGACAAAGGTAAGTATGATGGGACTGACTTTGCTGTTGGGCATAGTTGGTACGATGCTGCTTTTCTATGGGATGCGTGCGCTGATTGCTTTGATTGTTAAGAAAGGAAAAGGAAATAAGCAGCTTCATGTATTTACCTTCCGGCAGATTCAGGAGAATGTCATTCATCAGTCAAACTCCATGGCCATCAGCTCCCTGCTGATTCTGGCGGCGCTGTGTTGTTTTGGTGCGGGCGTAGGAATTGCAGGAACGAATAGCCTGTCTTCTGGCCATGTAATCGACTATACTTTTGAAGATCATACTGCAGAAGATTCATCGCAGGTTCTTCCGAATATAAAGGCAGTCCTGAAAGAAAACAGTTTGGAAAATCAATTTTCAGAGCTTTTTGAAATGAGGGTTGGGCGTATTCGCACCACAGAAGATTATGATAATGCCTACAGCATGGACGCTGTTATGGACTCTCTTCGGAGCCTGCCCCAGTCGGAAGACCGGGATGTCCTTCTGAACAATCTTGGTTATGCCACATACCCATATTTGATTTGTTTATCGGACTATAATCGTTTGTTGGAATTGTCCGGCAATCCGGCTCTCCAATTAGGCGAAAAGGAGGCCACTGTCTATATTGATACAGAGTTTACTACGGCAAGCCGTACCGCAATGCTGAACCAAGTATTGGCCGGGCAGCCCAAGGTGGAACTGGATGGTAGTCCGATTCATCTTACAGGAGAGGTTCAGTCTGTGAATTTGGTCACGGACCGTTCTATAACCTTGTCCTTTGCATTGATTCTTCCGGATGAAGCATTCCTATATTATAGTCAGGGAATGTATGATACCTATGTCAATGCGGTGCTCAGTGAGCAAGCTCTGAATGGAAATAGCCTTATGACTGCCTATTCCGATCTGAACGAGAAGCTGGACAAAATAGGTATCGAATATGAAAGCTATCTTCAGAATATGGGCCGCCAGCTTTTCTACACCGTAGCATCCATCTATATTACCCTCTATCTGGCGATTGTGTTCCTGGTGGTTGCCAACACCATTGTGGGTGTTCAGTTCCTGATGAGCCAGCAGAAAACCGGGCGTAGATACCAGACCCTGATCCGCCTGGGAGCCACTTACGAAAGCCTTTGCCAGTCTGCCGGAAAGCAGATTGCGTGGTTTATGGGACTTCCTGTATTGGTTGCAGCTGTCAGCAGTCTGTTTGGAGTCAGAGCGTTGTTTACAGGGATACTCTCGTCCCGAACCCGTGGGACAGTGCCTGAAATGCTGCTTGTATCTGCTACTATGATTTTGCTGCTTTGCGTGATAGAATATATTTATATGAGAGTGGTCAAGCACTCCAGTGATCGGTATTTGCTGACACTGATGCAGCCGCAGAGAGAAGAATAATTTGGAAGGAGGTGCTGTCGTGAAAAGAATTGCTGTTGTGGAAGATGAAGTCTATATGCGGGAAGAACTCTGCAATATGCTCCAAAAGGACGGGTATCTTGCGGAGGCAATCACCGAGTTTGAAGATGCCGCTCGGCTCCTGGCAGCCCTCCGTCCTGACCTTGTGATCTTAGACCTGAATTTGCCGGAGATCAGTGGCTTTCAAATCTGCCAGGAACTAAAGAATAAAACCGCTATCCCCGTCCTGGTACTAACTTCCAGAGATCAGGTAAAGGATGAACTGCAAGCGTTCCACTTGGGTGCCGATGAATATTTGACGAAGCCGTGCAGAAAAGACCGGCTTCTTGCCAGGGTATCCAATATTCTCAAAAGGTATGAAGGCCGTACCAATCTCATAGAGGGACCAGATTTCCTGTTAGACCAGCAGACCTACACGCTTTATATTCATAATACCTCTGTCGTGCTTCCAAAAAATCAGGGAAAACTGTTGGTTGCTCTTTTGTCCGGCGGCGATGCTCTGGTCACGACGGAGCAACTTTGCATAGCACTATGGGGAACCACGGAATACATAGACGAAAATGCCTTGCAGGTTAATCTGACCAGGCTGAAAAAGACGATGTCCGGTCTTGAGATGAAGCAGCGAATCGTTGCGGTTCGTGGGATGGGCTATCGTCTGGAAACGGGGGTGGCTCCATGAAGCAGCTTTGGCGCATAACAGAGCGATACTACCCCTGGCTATTGTTGCTGTTGGGCGTGGATTGCTTTTGTGCTATCATTCTTTGGATTTCTGACATTCAGGCATTTCAACCCTTGATTGGGTTAGTAGTTCTGACAAGCCTCCTTTTGTTTTCAGCGATTCTGTTTGTACTAAACAAGCGGGAGACTACCCGCCGAGAACTGTTCCGGGATTTCCTCAGTGATCCTACCATCTGCAACGAGGAACGGCTGCTCAGTGCCATCAGCCGGGAAGAAGGAGAATCTATCCGGCTTCTGGCATCAGTTTTACAGGAACACAAAACTGAGAGTAACAGTATGGCAGATGCCCTACAGGACTATGAAGAATATGTGGAGGGCTGGGCACATGAAGCGAAAACGCCCCTATCGTTGCTGACCATGCTCTTGGATAACCGGAACGATGAAATCTCTCCTTCCCTGCAAGCAAAGCTGGATTATGTCCGCAGTCAGCTTCAGGAGGATGTCACGCAGATGCTGTACTATGCCCGGTTGAAGAGCAGTACAAAGGATTACCGATTTGAGGATGTCAATTTGAATGACTGCTTGGGTGAAGTTCTGGAGGACTATGCCCCACTTCTTGAAGAGAAGCAGTTTGTCATTCTCAACAAACTGCAATCTGAAACAGTCTATACAGACCGTAGAGGACTTCAGTTTATGTTGGGACAAATCGTTAGCAATGCCATCAAATATAGCAGCGATAGTCCCATGCTTACAATTTCCGTGATACATTCGGAGACCGCAGATATCCTTTCTGTTGAAGATAACGGCATTGGCGTAAAAAAATATAATCTGCCGTACATTTTTCAAAAGGGCTTTACCGGGGATTCTACTGACAGCAGAAAGAAGGCTACCGGTATGGGACTTTACCTGGTTAAGAAGATGGCCGACGATCTAAATCTTCATCTGGAAGCAGCTTCCCAGTGGGGAAAGGGCTTCAAGATTGTCATCTTCTTTCCTAAATTGAGATCCAACGGAGGGAAATAATATAAACAGAAAAACGCCCGCAGGATTTTCTCCTGCGGGCAGCGTGTTGTCAGCTATCCCAAGGCTTGTATTCTGTTACAGTTTTCAAATAGGTTTCGGGATCGCCGTTCAAGATAAGGTCTGCATACTCCAAAGGAGCGTTGTAGATCAAATAATCCAGCTCTGACCGCTGATACATATTGTCAGCAATCTCGTTCTCAACGGCGATAGTGTCAATCGCAATCATACTGCCGTCGCTGAATTTCACTTCCACACAGCAATTATCCATATTGTAGGCATAAGATATTAAGGTTTTCATGGTATGTCCTCCATAATTCGTAATATAAAGCGAAAATCCCGTCTGACTTCCTGTTAGAAATCAGACGGGATTTGTCCGTATGCACCCCGGAAACCGTCAGCTAACAGTTGATAAGTAAATTAGTTCCTTATCACTGTTAAGCCAAGGTTTTCCGGGCTTTTGCTATATCTAAACGGGCTGATATGGTTTGACCAAATTTGGCAAAACGAGAGCCGATTTCATCCAATTTTTAGTGGTCCGCAAGTGGTTAACTGGCCAAAAAGAGGGCGAAAAGAGGGGGAAGTGGTTCC